>JAILGP010000018.1 GCA_024696635.1 Eubacterium sp.
TAATATTTTATAAAGAAGTGTAGGAAATTGGTGCTTTTTTTTCTTGAAAATGATCTTATATACCTGGTTTTGGCTTTTGATTTGTGCGTATCTAAGCACATTCCTGTAAATGCTGAAAAGCATTAGGTTTTCAAAGGAAAAATGTACTATGTAAAGGTGGATTTTTGTACAATAAAAGTACAAGTTCAGACATGTTGAGTGATACTTGTATTGTTGATAAAATGTTGACAAAAATAGAAAATAATTTAATCTTTTACAAAGAATATATTGAAAAATGGCTAAAACACTATATAAAATGCACAATGCCTAGAGTGGTATTTGTGGTTTAATCCGTCAAAAGATATAGTAATTTTAAATAATATTAAAATATTTTAGAAAATATGTTGACACTAAAGGGCGTTTATACTAATATACAACTAGGGCAAGTTATAAAAATAAGAGCCCACAAATTGTTATAATTTTTTAGGAGGGGATACACCATGAGAAAGAAACTGTTCAGCGCATTTTTATGTGCATGTATGACCACAGCTGCCCTAACAGGCTGTGGCGGTTCTGCTGATACACCTGATACATCAGGTGGTGATACAGCTACAGAAGCAACTGAAGCTGCTGACGATACAGCTGCTGAAGAAGAAGCACCAGCTGAGGAAGAAGCTGCTGAAGAAGAAGCTGCTGAAGAAGAGGCTCCTGCTGAGGAAGAAGCTGTTAGCTCAACAGCCGGTGATCCAAACGGAACACACCTTGACCTTTGGACATTCGTTGAACTTCACGGAACATTCTACCTTAATATGGTAGAGGAGTGGAACAAAGAGAATCCTGATAGAACAATCGAGCTTACTGCTACAACATATCCATATGGCGATATGCACCAGAAGTACCTTATGTCTCTTCAGGCTGGAACTGGAGCACCTGATCTCTGTGACGTAGAGGTTGGTCAGTTCCCTAACGTAGTAGCTGGAGAAGAAACTTGGCTTGTACCACTTAACGATGCTGCTTCACCATACCTTGATACAATGGTTACAGCTCGTATGGAAACATACCAGGGCGCAGATGGAAATTACTACGGCGCACCTTTCCACGTTGGAGCTACTGTAATGTATTATAATCTTGCTGCACTTGAGGAAGCTGGTCTTTCACAGGCAGATGTAGACGCAGTTGTAACTTGGGATGATTATGAGGCACTTGGTAAGAAGTACCTTGAAGCTATTGGAAATCCAGAAGGAAAATATTGGACATCTGTTGATACAGGTGGTGTTGACTGGATGTGGATCGCAATGGCTGAGTATGGAGAAGACTGGACAGGCGGATTCGAAGGTCCTGCAAACGTACAGCTCGATTCAGTTAAGAACATGATGACAATGCAGCAGAGATGGCTTGATGAAGGTGTTGCACAGGTTTCTCCTGATGGACACGTTGATCTTGAGGCTGGTTTCCAGAATATTCTTGATCACAACATCGTTTCATTCCCTAAGGCTATGTGGTATATGAGCCGTTTCCTTAACTACATGCCAGAAGAATCAGGCAATTGGTATCTTGCACCATGTCCAGTATTCGAAGCTGGTCAGCCTCGTTCAGTAGGTATCGGTGGTACAGGTACAGTTGTATCACAGCAGTCAGAAAATAAGGATCTTGCAGCAGAGTTCATTTGCTGGGCTAAGATGGATACAGCAGGTGAGACATACATCTGGGAAAACCTTGGATTTGACGTATGTAACACAGCTCTTTGGACAGATGATGCATTTGCACACAATGATGAGAACGCTTACAACAAGTTCTTCCGTAACTATCCATATGATGTACTTGCACAGATTTCTGACGAAATTGGCAAGATTTCAGTAGTAGCAATAAGCCCTACAATTAATGAACAGCTTTGTACTACAACACTTAATGAAGTATTTGAGGACAAGATGGACGTTGATGAGGCTCTTCAGGAAGCACAGGATGCAATCGATCTTGAGCAATAAGAAATAAATGGAGCCTGATAGGTTATCCATTACATATACTAGTGCTGGATTAACGTGGGGGCGTAGCACAATTGATGTATCATCAAGACTGCTGCGCCCTCGTTTTTCCTAAATAAATAGGAGATGATTTGTTATGAAGAAAAAACAGGGAAATATAATCACCAATTTTCTATATTCTCGCAAAACTGCTCCATACGTGTTCGTATTACCTTTTTTGCTTAGTTTCGCAATATTCTGGATTTATCCTCTTTGCTCAACTGTGAGAATGAGTTTTTATGATATTGCTGCAAAAGGCGATGTGTTTGTTGGGGTTGCTAATTACACAAAACTTTTGAAGGACAGTGTATTCCATACAGCGGTATTTAACTCACTTCGTTATATGATTTACACATTGCTTCTTCTTATACCTTTTCCTTTATTATTTGCCGTACTTATGGATTCAAACTATGTTAAGGCTAAGGGAGTATGGAAAGCTATACTTTACCTTCCGGCTCTTACATCAGTAGTTATTTCAGGTACATTATTCAGACTTATGTTTTCTGAGTATAATACCGGACAGATGAATGTCATCATAAATGCATTAGGTTTTGATTCGGTTAAATGGCTGAAAGATCAACATTTGGCTATGATTGCCCTTCTTCTCCTTTGTTGTTGGAGATGGACAGGCGTAAATATGCTTTACTTCTTGTCGGGACTTAAAAATATTGACAAAGACATCTATGAGGCTGCAGAAATTGATGGAACAACAAAACTTCAGAAGTTCTTCTATATTACAGTTCCATTACTGAAGCCGACTATTATATATGTACTTACTATATCTGTCTATGCAGGACTTGCTATGTTCCTTGAAAGCTTCATGCTGTGGGCAGGTAACTCATCACCACATAATATAGGTCTTACAATTGTAGGATACCTGTATAAACGTGGAATTGAAAAGAATGATATGGGATATGCTTCAGCGGTTGGACTTGTTCTCCTGGTTATAGCTCTTGTAATCAATATGGTTCAGCTGATAGCAAATGGCACATTCAAGAAGGAGGACAGATAATATGGAAACTGCTGGATTAAAAAAATCTGCCCGAGTTGGAGGTACTAAAAGAATTGTACTTTGTGTTTGTGCTACTGCAGTCTTCGTTTTTGTAAGTGCGCTTATTACATTTCCAATTCTGGCTGGATTGCTTGCGTCATTTAGACCAGGTAAAGAGCTTATAAGAAAAGGACTTTCAATTGACCTTGATTTTTCTACAATGACACTTGATAACTATAAGTATATCTTTAGTGGAAATGAAGATTCAATTAAGTATTTTACTTGGTTTAAGAACTCGTTGCTTCTTACAGCAGTAACAGTTCTTGGAACAATTATCGTATGTTATTTTATAGCATATGGACTTACAATGTATAATTTCAAGCTTAGGAATGTTCTTTTATTCCTTGTTATAGCAACTATGATGGTTCCTTTTGAAATCCTTATGCTTCCTCTTTATATGGAAATTATAAAGCTGAAGCTGATCGATACAACACTTGGTGTTATTCTTCCGGGACTTTGTGGAGCCTCGACCATATTCTTCTTCAGGCAATATATGGTTTCCCTGCCTAAGGATCTTCTGGATGCAGGTCGTATAGATGGAGCGTCTGAGTATGGAATATGTTTAAAAATAATTATGCCGCTGGCTAAGCCTGCATTTGCCTCAATGGGTATCCTTTGTTCCATGGGAGCCTGGAATAACCTTCTTTGGCCAATGCTTGTATATAGAAGTGCTGAGAAATTTACGCTTCCAATCGGACTTAATACACTTCTTACACCATATGGAAACAACTATGATGTGCTTATTGCTGGATCAATGTTCTCAATTGTACCAGTACTTATAGTATTCTTCCTCTTCCAGAAGTATCTGATAGATGGAATGACAACTGGAGCGCTTAAAGGTTAAGAATAATCAGAATAAATCTCAAGGAGGACTTGTATGGTCCTCATTGAGATTTTTCTTGCATAAGAAAACTTGTATGAACTTGTATGTTTGGAGTGAATAATGAAAAATAAGTATATTAGGAAAACGATTTATTCCCTTCTTGCAGCTTCCATGATGCTTGGTAGTGCGGCAGGTTGTGGCAATAATGATATAGCTTCTGATACTTCTGCCAGTCAGGAGGCGTCTGAAAGTGTCGAGTCAGGATCTACGGAAGCAGGTGCTGTGGAATCAGAGGCATCGGAAGAAGCGGCAGGGGCAGATGCTAAGAACCAGGACGAAAATGAACTTGCTGAGGCTGATATTATTGTAGGTAATTATAATAATGAGCTTATGCTTCATGATCCTCATTTATTTGTTGGAGAGGATGGTGGTTACTATATGTATGGAAGCCACTGTACTGGAGCTAAGGGTACAAAACTTGATATGAGTGACTGGGATATGCTTTATAAGGAACCTACCCGTCCATCTACTAAGATGTTTGAAGGTCTCTTTGATGGCCTTGACGGGGAGAATCTTCCGGAGGCATTTCAGTTTGTTGGCAGAAATGAGAGTAATCAATTTTCTGTATGGGCTCCTAGTGTTATATATAATAAGAAGATGGGCAAATATCTTATGTATTTCTGTACCTCTTCTACATATATAAAGAGCAGTCTTTGTCTTGCCAGCTCTGATAATCCAGAGGGTCCCTGGAAATATGAGAAGGTTCTTCTTTCATCAGGTTTTACTAAGAGAGATATTGATCAGACTAATTTCTATGAAGTGATGGGAGAGGAAGGAGATTATAAGGACTATCTTCTTGCTGGAGGTTATAATAATCAACTC
This sequence comes from Eubacterium sp., assembly GCA_024696635.1. Classification (GTDB taxonomy): domain Bacteria; phylum Bacillota; class Clostridia; order Lachnospirales; family Lachnospiraceae; genus Eubacterium_Q. The sequence goes on from JAILGP010000018.1 coordinate 4,757, forward strand.
TTCCCTAACTGTATTGATCCACAGACATTCTATGATGCTGATGGCAGAATGTGGATGGTATATGGTTCCTGGTCAGGTGGAATCTTCCTTTTGGAGATAGATGAAGAAACGGGAGATGTGATTCATCCTGAACCTGATGAGAATGGCGAAGTAGATAAGTACTTCGGACGCAGACTTCTAGGTGGCGGACACCATGCTATGGAGGGACCTTATATAGAGTATGTAGAAGAGACTGGATATTATTATCTCTTCCTTTCCTATGGTGGACTCGCTAGAGATGGTGGTTATCAGATAAGAATTCTTCGTTCAAAAAATGTTGAAGGACCTTATGAGGATGCCAAGGGCGAAAAGCCGGATAATACAGATACATTTTCACAAAATGGTATAAAGCTTGTAGGTAACTATGATCTGCCTAGTATAGATATGGCTTATAAGGCGCCAGGCGGTCAGTCTACATTTAGAGATGCAGATGGAAAGCTTTATGTTGTATATCATGAAAGATTTGATAAGACTCAGGAAGATCATGAGCCAAGAATTCATAGACTCTTTACTACAAAGGATGGATGGCTTGTTATGGCTCCTTTCCAGACAAATGGAAGCGAAAGTCTTTCTGAATCAGGTTTAACAAATGATGATATTTGTGGAACCTATTATATGTTAAATCATGGCCTTAAGATAGACGATAAGGTTTTAAAGGCAGAGGCTTCCACCTTCTCGACGGATGGACAGATTACTGGAAGCATGAATGGCACTTTCCAGGTTGAAGAGGGAAGTAATTATATATCCCTTGATATAGATGGCGTTAAATATGAAGGTGTTATTATGGATATGGTGGATGAAGCAGGAAATAATGTTCGTTGTATATCCGCAATTGGCAATAATAATACTAGCATATGGGGCGTTCATTATGTAAAATAATAAAAGACGGCTTTAGTATGCCGGCCAGAAATGTATGGAGGTTTAAAAAAATGGCAAAACTATTTATCGACGCAAATAATAAGAAGAGTCTTATTGAACCAGAAATCTATGGTCACTTTTCAGAGCATCTTGGAAGATGTATATATGAGGGACTTTATGTAGGTGAGAATTCAGATATTCCTAATATTAATGGTATGAGAAAGGATGTTGTCAGTGCCCTTAAGGAGATTGATATTCCTGTTCTTCGTTGGCCAGGCGGATGCTTTGCAGATGAGTACCATTGGAAGGATGGTATTGGTGACAAGGCTAAGAGAAAGAAGATGGTCAATACTCACTGGGGCGGAGTTACAGAGGATAACAGCTTTGGTACTCATGAATTCTTTGAACTTTGCAGGCAGCTTGGATGTAAGGCTTACGTTAATGGAAACCTTGGAAGCGGAACAGTTCAGGAAATGAGTGAATGGGTTGAATATATTACATTTGGCGGACTTTCACCTATGTCTGAGCTTCGTAAGGAAAATGGAAGCGAGGAGCCTTGGACTCTTGATTATTTTGGTGTTGGAAATGAGAACTGGGGTTGTGGTGGTAATATGACACCTGAGTACTATGGAAATGAGTACAGACGTTATCAGACCTATGTTCGTCAATATGATTCTGAAAGACCTGTTAAGAAGGTTTGCTGTGGACCAAATGTTGATGATTATCATTGGACAGAAGGTGTTATGAAGACCTGCTTCGATCATACTCCAGAGCATTTGCATGGTTTGATGGATCTCTTATCACTTCATTATTATACAGTTCCTGGAGTTTGGGAGAAAAAGGGAAGTGCTACTGAGTTTGACACAGAGGAGTGGTATAAGACGCTATCTAAGGCTCTTTATATGGATGAGCTTATTAATAGACATAGTGCTATCATGGATCAGTATGATCCTGAGAAGAAGATTGGACTTTCTGTAGATGAATGGGGTAACTGGTTTGATGTTGAACCTGGAACAAATCCTGGCTTCCTTTATCAGCAGAATACTGTCAGAGATGCTCTTGTTGCTGGCGTTACACTTGATATCTTCAATAAGCATTCAGACAGAGTTAAGATGGCTTGTCTTGCTCAGATGGTAAATGTTCTTCAGTCAGTTATCCTTACAGATGGAGATAAGATGCTTAGAACACCTACATACCATGTATTCCATATGTATCGTCATCATCAGGGAGCTGAACTTCTTGAAAGCTATATTGATGGAGCTGGCCAGTCAGGAACTGAGGATTGTAAGGTTCCTAGCCTCCACGAGTCAGTATCAATTAAGGATGGTATCATAACTATTACAGTTAATAATCTTTCCTGTGATAAGGCAGAGGATCTTGAAATTAATATTACAGGAGCTGGTGATTCTGAAATAATCGAAGCTAAAATTGTATCAGATAAGATGGATGCTTATAATACATTTGAAAATCCTGATAAAGTTATTGAGAAGGATTTTGATGGATGTAGCAAGGATGGAGATGTTATTAAGCTTACACTTCCTGCAGCTTCAGTTGTAGAACTTAGAATTAAGTAATTTGTTTTGGGCGTGGAATAATTTTTATAGTCAACAAGCTTTCCCGGAAATGGGAAATGCTTGTTGATTTATTATAATAATGCTATGGATTTATCCCATATATAGATTTATTTAAAATATTGGTTTTGTAAGTTCGAAAGTGGGTATGCTTAATGTTTTCATATGATAGTACATTTCTAAGGGTAATGACCAAGATTGCAGATGTTTTCATAGTCTCTGTCCTGTGGATTATATTTTCTATTCCGATTGTGACGCTGGGGGCTTCTACTTCGGCTTTATATTATACTGTTCATAAGGTAATAATTGGAGATAGGGGATATGTAACCAAGGATTTCTGGAAGCAGTTTAAGGACCATATTAAGGATTCGATTATAATTAGTCTTATCCTTGAAGTTGTCTTTATTTTTCTCCTCTATGATGTTACCTTTGTTAAAGCGGTGCTTGAACAGGATCCTGATCATAAGATTGGAGTTTTTTATTACTTCTTTTATATTCTAATTTTTGTTGTGGTTATATATTTCATTTACGTATTCTGCTATAGGGCAAGATATGAAATGGGCATAAAGGGGTCCTTTATGAATGGAGTGCGCTTCTTCTTTCTTAGCGCAGGCTGGGCCTTCCTTATATTTGCAGCTCTTGTTGTAACTGTTATGATTGTAAGGGATATGCCTTTCTTTATCTTAGTTCTTCCTGCTTTAAATGCTATGCTTTGGAACTTTATCATGGAGAAACAGTATTATAAGGTTATGACTCCTGAGGAAAAGGAGGAAGAGAGAAAGCTTAAGCTTATTCGAAGAGGTAGGTATGAACTTGTTGAAGGGGATGGAAAACCTATTGAGGAATCAGGTCAGGAAGAAACTTTAACTGATAAAGATATTAAAGAAGAACCGGATAATCCTAAGGCTTGGACGGATTCTGATGATTCAGAAGCTTAGGAAAATTAATGACTGGCTGGACTTATCTTTTGGAGGGCTATGTATGGAGGATAATACAAGAGTATGCAGGAAATGTCTTATTTATGATGCTGCTGAAGCGGATGCTAGTGAGATTGATAAGTATTTAAAACGCCTGCATCCTGAGGAGCTGGTAAGCGATGAGGTATTTGAAAGACGTATAAATATTTGCAAAAGCTGTGAGTATCTTTTGGGTGCCACCTGTAATAAGTGTGGCTGCTATGTGGAATTCAGAGCTAATGTAAAACAGGGGACATGTCCTAAAAAGAAGTGGAAATAAGAATATAAATTTAATAATAAATAATAAAAAAGGTGGAACCAGGGTGTTCCACCTTTTTTGAAGGGTAACGACAATGTAGTTGTATTTAGGGTTCTTCTATTTGACTTTTATCAGAGGTTTCAATTTTGAAGAAGATTCCATTGTCGTTATGGCTGTTATCAGTTAGTGTAAGCTGTCCATCTACTAATGTTAGATAAAATCCTGGTTTCGCTACACTCTCGAAGACTGTATAGCCTTCCATATCATTTTCTGCTTTATATGTTTTGAAGGTTTGACTAGCTGCAGTTTCTTTACTTGCGTCGGTGTCCTGGGCTAATACAACCTTGCCTTCTTCTGTTACTGTCAGGTAAAGACCTGTTTTGTTTTCAGACTGTATAGAAACATAGGTTTCTTCTGAAATATCTGCCTTTCCGGGGTTTATAACCCACATCTGGTCTGTGAGTGAAACCCCGGAATGGGTACCGACAGAAATATTAATATATGGATATTCGGTATCACCATAAGAATTTTCAAAACTCTCATGAGCAAGTCTTGCTCCGTCAGGAGATAAGAGGAGGGTAACCTGACCGGTGAGGCCACAAGATGTTTCCTCCATAAATTGAACGGAACCATCATCATTCCATTTTAATTCTGTAATACATGCGCTTCTACGGTAGCCGCTTCCTCCAGGAAGTGAACCGTTATGATATATAAAATATGTTTTACCCTTGAAATCTATAACTGCTTCGTGATCTGTATTTGAGGTTGCTGTTGGATTCATGAAGCATCCACCGTTTTTGAGTTCTCCTCTCAGAAGATCATCGGTTGTTACATAACCCATTCCTTCACGCCAGTTATAAGCATAGAAGATATAATAATCGCCGTAGTAATTGCCACTTTCATCCTGTCTTCTGTAAATCCAAGGTGCCTCTGTGAAATAATCTATTCCCATTGTGCGGTTTACTATATCAGCATCATCGATAGATACGCCGCAGGTTATCTCTCCGTCGCCGTTCTGATCCTTGACTGAAATCATATCTTCGTTTAGTTCACAGATATAAAGAAGTGAATTACCCCATGCAAGATATCTGTGTTCTTGACCGCTTTCGTCTGCATCTACCCAGACGGTGGGGTCTATATCGTTCCAGTTATTTGTCTGTGGCTTTGTGATTACTCCTCTTACAAGGGGTTCGCCGATATCAACAAAAGGTCCTGTAGGTGTTTCAGAAACTGCAACTCCTATAGATTGCTTTCCGGCTGTCTTAGCATCCCAGCTGCAATAATAAAGATAATAAAGATCTTTACCCTGTTCTGGATCGAAATGCTTTGTAACCTGAGAAGCCCATGCGCTTGTTGAATCTCTTGTCCAGTCAACATCAGACATATCCATCACAACGCCATGAGATGTCCAATTGATCATATCTGTAGAAGAGTAGCAAAAATACTCAGGTATATGATAGGTTTTTTCTGAAACCTCTTTATCAGTTGACATATCATGTCCTGTATAGAGATATACAGTATCGCCATCTACATATGCGGAAGGATCGCCTCCGTATATATATGTTCCGTCATCACTTAGTCCACCAACTACTGGATTACCAAGGGTCAGTTTATTATCGACAACTGATTCAACTAATTTATATTCTTTTTCCTCTGTTGTTTCTGCTGCATCAGTCTTTGTATCAGCTGTAGCGGCAGTATCTTCAGAACTTGAATTGTTTGCGGCAGTATCTGTATCAGTTGACCCGTTTCCTCCACAAGCTGCAAGTCCAAGTATGAGTCCGGCAGATGCTGCAGTGAGAACAAGCTTTCTGGTACTTTTTTTAGTCAGTCTAGTAAACATGTAGTATCTCCCAGATGATTGTTTTTATTAATAATTACTTTCTTTATATACATAATACATGTTTTGGCAGGGTCTGACAATTAAATTTTAATAAAATCTAAAATATTTTAGTGAATAATATCAAAATAAAGAAATGACTTAAAAATAGAAAGAAGAAACACAATCACACTTAATAATATTAAACTGCTTATATT
>JAILGP010000019.1 GCA_024696635.1 Eubacterium sp.
GAACGCCATTACATATGTGGAGGTATCTGAGTTTGAAAAGGGAGTAAAGAAGTCTTCTGATACTGGGTCTAAGTCTGAAAATAAAACAGAAAACAAATCAGAAAACAAGAACGAAAGGGATTCAGAAAAAAATTCAGGAACTTCTTCTGAAAATAAGGTGGGAATTGAGCCAGAAAAAGAGACAGGTTCTCTGGACGGAGATGAAAAACAAAATAATAATGATAGTAAAGACCAGAATACAGAATTACCTAAGCTAGATTCAGCTGATGTGATGGAAGGTCTTAAGAATATAGGAATAGATACAGAAACAGGACTTAAATATAGTGGAGATGATGAAGAGTTCTATCAGATGCTGGTTCAGCAGTATTCTGATGAATCTATGGAAAAGACCCAGAACCTTTCTAAGTTTTTTGCTGAAAAAGACTGGTCTAATTACGAGATAGTGATTCATGCTATAAAGAGTACATCCAGGATGATAGGTGCAGAGTATCTTTCTGATGATGCCCTGAAGCTGGAAAAGGCAGCAAATGCCAGTGATGAGGCTTATATTACAGAAAATCATGAAAGAGTTATGAGTGTCTATAAGAATCTTTGTTCTGGTATTAAGAAGGCTATGGGGCAGGCTCCTATTGAATATGATGGAGTGGGCCAGAGTGAGCCTGATGACGTAATGGAATTCGGACCAGAATCAGATGATGTAATGGAATTCGAAGCCGAGCCGGAAGAAGCTAAAGAAGAAACTGAAGAGGCAATAGAATTCGAAGCCGAGCCGGAAGAAGCTAAAGAAAAAGCTGAAGATAAGGTGGAAGAAGATAATTTTATATTGGAATTTGGTTCTGAATCAGATTCTGATACAGATGATACAGATGATTCTGGAAATTCAAAATTTGATGATGAGATAATGGAATTTGATCCGATAGATTAACGGAGGCTTGGGTTTTATGTTTTTTAAAAGACTAAGGGAAACTCTATATGATGAGAGTATAGACATTCGTAAGAGAACATTTGTCATGAATGTTATGAATGTTATTATGATGCTCCTTATTACAACCTTTGAAATCATTTTCATGAAGGAAATGTGGATGGAGTCCATAAGTACCCTTTTAGCAGCCGGTGTAATGCTGGCAGTATCCATATATTTCATGAAAAGGGATAAGGCTGATGTTGCGGCTATTATAGTTTGCTTTATCATGGGCTTTATATATTTTCCGATTACATTTTTAAATGGTGGTGGTATCAGGGGAGTTGGACCTATGTGGTTCATATTTAATATGTTCCTCATTAATACTCTGCTGAGGGGAAAACCAAGAGTGGCTTTTCTTGTGACCGAGACTCTTATATGTATAGTATGCTATATAATTATATTTTTACATCCTGAGCTTATACCATCCTATGAAAGCTGGGTTTCTTATTTATATTCATTTACCACATTGATTCTGGTCAGCGTTGCAATAACAGTAATGCTTTACTATGAGAACAGGCTATATGTGACGGCGAACGAAAGGTCTAAGAAACAAAATGAAGAAATAGAAGCCCTCTATGCATCTCAGAATAGATTTTTCTCAAGTATGAGCCACGAGATTCGTACTCCTATTAATACTATTATAGGACTTAATGAGATGATCCTTCGTGAAGATATAAGTGATGAGATAGCGGAGGATGCAGTTAATATAAGATCAGCCAGTAAAATGCTCCTTAATACCATCAATGATATACTTGATATGTCAAAGTTCCAGGCAGGAGATATGGGGCTTCTTATTGATAAGTATTCCATAGGCGAAACCTTGTCAGACCTTGTTGGTATGCTTTGGATCAAGGCTAAGGAGAAGAATCTTGATTTTAAGATTAATGTAGCTCCGGATATTCCTACTGAGCTTAGGGGTGACGAAGTAAGAATTAAGCAGATTCTTATGAATATACTTAATAATGCTATTAAGTACACTAAGGAGGGTTATGTATCTCTTTCTGTTGAGTGTGAGAGACAGGAGGATGGTAACTGTAATATGATCTTCTCTGTAGAGGATACAGGTATGGGAATTAAGAAAGAGGATATTCCATATCTTTTCTCTGCATTTAGAAGGGTAAATGAAGATGATACAAAGCATATAGAAGGTACAGGTCTTGGTCTTTCCATAGTTAAGCAGTTCCTGGATCTTATGGGTGGTAAGGTTACGGTCAATAGTGTTTATACCAAGGGCACTACATTTATCATTGAGATTCCACAGAAGATAGCCAGCGAAAGAGAACTGGGTGAATATGATTATGAGAGCCGTCATAAGCTTAAAAAGCGTACTGCTTATAAAAAGAGATTTGAAGCACCTGATGCAAAGCTTCTTGTTGTTGATGATAATGAAGCAAATCTTATGGTTGTAACTAAGCTTTTAAGAGAAACAAAAATTCAGATCGATACAGTTAAGAGTGGTCGTGAGGCCCTGGAGAAAACTCTTGATACTGGATATAACCTTATATTTATGGATCACCTTATGCCTGAAATGAATGGCGTGGAGTGTTTTCAGAATATACGTAATCAGCAGGGCGGAAAGAATAGGGATACCAATATTGTTGTTCTTACTGCAAATGCCGGTGAAGAGAATCGTGCCCTTTATGCAGATGTTGGATTTAATGGATATCTGGTTAAACCGGTTACAGGAGAGCTGCTTGAAAATGAGGTTTACAGCTTCCTTCCTAAGGAACTGGTAAAAATGGCTGATGAAGGCGGCGAGATAATAGAGGATAATGTATCTTGGGCTAAGGCAACAGTTGCAAAGAAGAAGATAGCTATTACCACAGAAAGTGTTGCTGATATACCTGAAGCTATTCGTAAAAAATATAATATAGAGGTTGTTGCTCATAAGGTTCAGACCTCTGAGGGTACTATATTTAAAGAGGGAGTGGAGATAGATACTTCTGGGGTCCTTTCGTATATGGAGGACAAGAACCATGTTATGATACCACTTCCACCTACTGTTGAGGAACATGAGGCCTTCTTTGCTGAGCAGCTTACAAAGGCTAATAATATAATACATTTTACTAATTCTTCCAAGGTTCAGAGCTCTTCATATCAAAATGCCGCAAGTGCTGGTAATTCCTTTGATAATGTTACTGTTGTGGATAGTGGACATGTATCAAGTGGTGAGGGACTTATGGTTATAGCTGCCTGTCGTATGGCAGAGGCTGGTATGCCGGTTGAAGAGATAGTTCAGAAGCTTACTTTAGGTCAGGGTAAGTTCAGGACCAGCTTTATTGTGGATAACCTGGAATTCCTTGCCAGATCAAAGCAGATAAGTGAAAGACGTTCCGAGATTTTTAATATTTTTATGTTAAAGCCTGTTCTTGTTCTTAAGGATGGGGTTATGGGTTCTAATAAAATAATGATGGGCTCCAGGGAAAAGGTCTGGAAAAAATATATTGACGGTGTTTTATCTGACAGGAATATGGATAAGAGGGTACTTTTTGTAACCTATGTAGGACTTGATAAAAAGGAATTAGAATTTATCAGGAAGTGTATAGATAAGAAACAGGAATTTGATGCCATATTCTTTGTAGAAGCTAGTCCTGCTATTGCCTGCAGCTGTGGCAAGGGAACCTTCGGATTATTTCTTATGGATAAATAAAGTAGTTTTCATTACTAGCTTTTCTTGGAATGTGAAAATATGATATAGTTATCTAGTTAGTTTTTGATTTGAATTATGTATTACATTTAAAAATATATCAAGGAGTGAATCAATGAAGAACAAACCATATCCATTTTATAATGTACCCCAGATGCTGGACTTAAAAGATATGATGAATAGACTGATCAAAGAGCAGCCTCAGATGACAGCCTTCATATATCCTTGTGAATCTGGAGAAATGAAGAAAACATATTTGGATTTTTATGAGGATGTAAATGCATTTGGTACCTGGATGTATAAAAAGGGTATCAAGGCTAAGCATGTAGGAATCATAGGAGAAAACTCCTACGAATGGCTTATAGTATTTTTTGCGTCTATTCTCGGTGGAAATGTTGCAGTAGGTATTGATAAGAGTCTTCCGGAAGATGAGATAGCTACACTTGCTGGTATTGGTGATGTAGATCTGGCATTTATCAGTGGTACATATTATGAAAAGGTTAAGAGCAAGCTGAATAAGGATTGCTATAATCTTAAAGAATTTGAGGATATCCTTTCTGAGGGAAGACAGCTTATGAAAGAGGATGATCCTGAATATGCTGAATATAAGAATTATGATGTTGTTCTGGATGATACGGCAACAATTCTCTTTACCTCAGGAACTTCAGGGGTTAGTAAGGGAGTTGAGCTTACAAACCGTAATATTGCATTTGAAATAGTTCACACAAGTATGCTTTTTGAACCAAAGGGTGGAGTTTTAGCAGTTCTTCCATTCCATCATGCCCTTGGACTTGTTGTTGGTATTCTTATGGTTATCAATTATGGTTTCCCTATTTATATTAACAAGAGTCTTAAGTATGTTAAGAAGAATATGGAGGATTTTAAGCCTCAGACCATGTTCCTTGTTCCTATGTTTGTAGAATTCTTCCACAGACAGATATGGGCAGAAATCAAAAAGAAGGACAAGATGAATGCCTTCAGAGGTCTTATGAAGTCAACAGATCTTTTACTTAAGACCGGTGTGGATGTAAGAAAGAAGACCTATGGTTCTATACAGAAGGTATTTGGTGGAAACCTTGAATATATCATCTGTGGTGGAGCGGCTCTTGATCCTATGTATGTAAAAGATTTTAGATCATGGGGCATAGAGATTCTTAATGGTTATGGTGCAACAGAGATGTCTCCTTGTGTATCAGTTAACAGACCTGAATTTAAGAAGGATGGAAGCGTAGGCTACATGATTCCAGGTATGGAGGCTAAGACTACGGAAGAGGGAGAGATTGCATTTAAGGGTGATATCATCATGAAGGGCTACTATAAAAACCCTGAAGCTACAGCTGAATCACTTATAGATGGATGGTATCATACAGGAGACCTGGGTTACGTGGATGAGGATAACTTCATATTCCTTACTGGACGTAAGAAGAACCTTATTATACTTAGTAATGGTGAGAATATTTCACCTGAAGAGCTGGAAGGTGATATCCTTAGAGATGAAGCAGTTCAGGAAGCTCTTGTTTATGATGAAAATGGTAAGATTGTAGCTGAGATATTCCCTGTAGAGGAACATTTTGGTGACACAGCCTACTTTGAGAAGCTTAAGAATAAGGTTAATAAGGGACGTCCTATTTATAAGCAGATTACACGCATTAAGCTTCGTGAGGAAGATTTTGTAAAGAATGCAAGTATGAAGATTGTAAGATATAAGAATATTCCTGGAAGCGTGCCTCCTAATACTGAGAAAAAGGATTAATAGCACAGGTAAATTATTGAAAGTGCTTGGGAAATAATTAAGGGTATTGGAAAATGCCTAAGGCTTTCGAGTACAAAATTAATAACATATGATATAATTAGGAATCGGTTCTATATTTATGTGGGACCGGTTCCTTTTATATGGAAATTTATGATATATTATATAGCGTGTGGAAAAACATGTGGTAAAAAAGAATGGAACGTGGTAAAAATAAGCCCCATGTGGCCGATTTGAAGACGTCTAGAATGCTATATTATTGGATACTTAGGAGATTTTACTTAATGGCAGAAAAAAAGAATTATTATGCAGTTAGGAAGGGAATTACTCCCGGAATATATAAAACCTGGCCTGAATGCCAGAAAAATGTTATGGGTTTTCCAGGTGCTATTTATAAGGGCTTCAAAACATTAGAGGAGGCCCAGGCCTTTATGGATGCTGATAAGGATCCCTGGTGGGCAGATGAAAAATATAGAAATAAAGCAAGGGACAAAGCCTCTGAATCAAAGGATGGTTCTTCTGGAAACGATAAGGAGAGAATGGTTGATATTCAAGAAACAATTGTTATGGCTCCTAATCTAGATCAGATGGACCAGGATATATTTATAATTCCTAATCTAGATCAGATGGACCAGGATATATTCATGGTCAGAAGGTATACCACCAATGAATTAGGACAGGCGCCGGCCGGACTGAAAAGATTTATGGAGGATATGCGGCTTTCTGATGCCGTGGCATTTGTGGATGGAAGCTATAATATAGTCACAGAAGAATATGGTTATGGCATGCTGATCTATCATGATGGTATTCTTTATGAAGAGGCGGCAGGCTATAATAATAAGGAAATGTGCCAGATGCGTAATGTATCCGGAGAGATAGAGGGTTCTATGAAGGCCATGCAGTATTGCATAGATCATGGGATAGAGACTCTGGATATTTATTATGATTATGAGGGAATAGAGAAATGGGCTCTGGGTTATTGGAAGACCAATAAGGCTGGAACCATAGCTTATAAAAAGTATTATGATGGAATAAAAAACAGGCTGTCAGTAAATTTTGTTAAGGTTAAGGGTCACTCTGGTGATATGGGTAATGAGCGTGCTGATTATCTGGCTAAATTGGGGGCAGATGTGAATTAGTGGCAGATGTGAATTAGTGGCGGATGTGAATTAGTGGCAGATGTGAATTAGTGGCAGATGTGAATTAGGGGGATATCAATGATTGAAATTCTTATTGTAGAAGATGAGAAACCTATATCTGATCTTATGGTTATGAACCTTACCAGGGCAGGCTATAAGTGTAAGGCCTTATATAATGGTGGGGATGCAGCGGATCTTCTTGAAGAAAATCAGAATTTTGACCTTATACTTCTGGATATTATGCTTCCGGAAATAAACGGTTATGAGCTTATGGAATATATTAGACCTATGGGAATTCCGGTGATTTTCATAACGGCTATGGCATCCATTGATAACAAAATCAAGGGCCTGACCTCCGGGGCTGAGGATTATATAGTAAAGCCCTTTGAAATAGTAGAATTATTGGCTCGAATAAATATAGTTCTGAGAAGATATAATAAAACGGAAAGCCTTCTTACATTTAAGAATATTAGTGTGGATACAGAAAACCGCGTGGTCACCAAAGGGGGAGAAGAGGTTAAGCTTACTCCTAAGGAATTTGACCTTCTGGTTTTATTTGTTAGAAATGTAAATATAACCCTATTCAAGGATAAGATTTTTGAAACTATATGGGAAAGTGAATGGCAGCCGGAATCAAGAACGGTGGATCTTCATGTCCAGAGACTTCGTAAAAAGCTGGACCTAAAGGAGAATCTGAAGACGGCTTATAGTATGGGTTACCGCTTATCAGAGAGTTAGAGGAATAGAGGTTCGGTGATTAAAAGCTAAGATATATAAAGCTGAAAAATATAAAGCTGAAAAATATAAAGCTGAAATTTACATTTGAGGGAAAGCATTTAATGAAGTTCAGGTATAAGGTACTATTTGTGAATATAATAATAATAGCCCTAACCCTATCGGTATCAGGGTTTTTTATTATGTCCAGACAGAACCGACTTCTTATGGATGCTCAGATTAAGAACTCAGTAACTGAGAATAATCTTATAGAATCCGTAATTGAATATTCACTTCTTGAAACCATCAATGACCCAGAGGGGAATTTAAAAAATGAGCTTCCACTTGTTGCAGGTAAGGCTTCGGCTGGTATGCTGGACACCTTATCCAGTCTTTTTGTCTATTATAATTCTGAGGCTATATTTGTATCAGATAAGAATGCAGAACAACCTTCTAAAGAACTTGTTGAGACAAATGCCAATACTAGAAAGCATTACCAGATTGCAAAGGAGGGAGATGCTTTCTATATCTATGTTTCATCTGACATTTTTATAAATAATGCTGATATAGATTTAATAACCAAAAGGGATATAAGTGAAACAAGGAATCTTATTGATCATAATATACAGAGCTTCAGGGTATTTGTTCTTATCATACTTCTGGTTTCTGGAATCATTGTTTATATTATCACTACCTTACTTACCCGTCCTTTGGAAAAGCTTAATTCCCTTACAGATAAGTTTGCAGAGGGAAATTTTAGTATAAGGAGTAACAATAAGTCCAGGGATGAGGTGGGACTTCTTTCTGATAAATTCAATAATATGGCTGATTCTGTTGAAAATCATATTGATGAGTTAAATGATATGCTTCACAGACGTGATCAGTTTGTTGCGGATTTCACTCATGAGATCAAGACTCCTATGACCACTATTATTGGCTATGCTGATACCATTCGTTCCGTGGAACTGGAAAGGGAGGAAGAGGTTAAGGCTGCCAGCTACATATTTTCAGAGGGAAAGCGTCTTGAACAGATGTCAGCTCATCTTTTCGACCTTATATATCTCAAGGATGGAAAAGTTCCTAAGCAGCATATCAATACCATTGGTCTGGGTCAGGCGGTTGTGACAACCCTTCTTCCTGCCATAGAAAATGATGGTCTCAGACTTGAATACGACTTTGAAAATGCATGTATTAGTGGAGATTCATCCCTGCTTAAGACTGCATTTATCAATCTTCTTGATAATGCAAGAAAAGCAGCTAAACAAAAGAAGGCTGAACTTGAGGGCCTGATAGCCAGGGAACAAGATGAGAATAAAGAAACAAGTGGCCAAAATACAGGCTCTGATATAGAGAATGATAGCCAAAATACAGGCTCTGATATAGAGAATGATGGCAAAAATACAGGCCTTGATATAGAGAATATAAGAGATAGATTAAAGATGGCGGGGGTCATTACATTTAGGGGAAGAGTCCTTGAAGATAAGGAGGATGACTTATCTAAAGTGTATGAATTTGTTGTAGAGGATCATGGTATAGGAATAGCAAAAGAGGATATAGACCGGATTTGTGATGAATTTTATATGGTGGATAAATCCCGCTCCCGTAAGGAAGGTGGGGCAGGCCTTGGAATGTCGCTGGTTTCGGCAATCATAAAAGAACATGAAGGCCAGCTTAAAATCGAAAGCCAGCTTGGTCAGGGTACAAGGATGATTATCAGATTTGGATGGTGCCAGGATCCTGAGAATGAGGATATGGAATAGAGTAAAGGTTGGATAGAATAAAGGCTGGATAGAATAAAGGCTGGATAGAATAAAACTTATATAAATTGATTAAATATAGAAAACAGATTTGAATGAAGCTCAGATAAAGAATTATAGAATAGAAAGCAGATAAGGGATGAATAAACAATTATTAAAAAATTTAATATTTGTTCTTGCCACAATTGTTATAACCATTTTGTCCATATGGCTTCCTGGCTTTATGATGAAAAGGGATGCAGAGTCACAGCTTTTACTTGTAAATGATGTTCCGGGGGAGTATAGTTCGGAGCCATCTGAGGTTATTATTGAAAATGCTTCCAAACAGCTTACCCACGGTCAGTGTATACAGCTTATAAGTGGAATGTGGGAAAGTACCATAGAACCTGTCAGTGAGGATGCATGTAAATATAATGAATTTGGAATTAAAAACATGCTTGTAAACCGATTATACAGTTTATATTACAGGAAGCTTTTTCCTATAGCGATTGGTAAGGAATCTGATGACTGGTACTATTGGGATGCCACTCCTTATAGAGCCATCGATACTACATTTAAAACCTATGCAGCAGTATTTTGGGATATAAGTATGACTAAATATGATGATACTTCAAAGCTTAGATTTATCATGACTGAATCAGGAGATATATTATATGCATCCTATGAGTCAGAGGAGAGTATATCAGATTTCAGGACCAAGTTAGATAATTCTTCATATCTTATGAATTACTTTGGAGAAAATGTAAATATAATTTTTAATGAGAATTCTCAAAAAATCATAACTGTTGACGATATGTCTGTATCCTACAAATGCACCAAAGCGGATGATTCTAAATTAGAAAAAATAAACCAGGGCTTTGAGGCGGATTTTGTAAAGGGTTTTGATGGATTTGAGGCAGATGAAGCCTATTATTTATATCAGACTGAGGGTACATCCTATGATGCTATGGTTACGTATAATGTCATCACCAGTAAGTCGGATAATTCATATGAGCTTATTATGATTCCAAATCAGGAATAAGATACATTTTAGATACAAATCAGTTTTATCTTAATACCATGAAGTAATGCTTCAGAGGGTAGGGATAAAAGTGATGGTTAAATTCATAATAGGAAAATATTTTAACAGACGAAAAATTTTCCACAGAGTCATTCTGTGGGGATTTCTTTCGTCTGTTATTTTATTTTCTTCTGCCTGCTCCTTTAATTCAGAGAATCCTGAAGAGGACATGGATCCTCTGGTGAACCCCAGAAATGTAATCTATAGCTCGGTGGAACATAATACTACACTTGTTCAGAAGGGAGATATTACGCCTACATTTACAGGTGGCCTTACTCTTAGCGGCTATCAGGAAGAGGTTTATTACATGGATTTATCTGATATGTCCGCTTCGGATTTTGATACCTCTGGTGATCTGGGCGAATTATTAGTTTCAGTGGGGGATAAGGTGTCGGCTGGTGATACCATGTACTCTTTTAATATTGGTAAACTGAATGACCAGATTGAAGAAAAACAGGAGGCCAAGGAACTGGCGGCCCTGGATATACAGCATTATCAAAATCTTATGGCCCAGGATTCAAGTCTTGATTACAGCGAGGAAATAAAGAAATTAAATAATGATATAAAGCTTGCTGATACATATATTTCGGATATAAAAAAGAAAAAATCTGAGATAGACATAGTCGCAAGGGTTGATGGTTATGTGAGTTATGTGGATATAAGCCTTTTGGATGGCTGGGTAACAGAGGGTGTTCCAGTTATTAGAACGGTTAAGGATGATGGATACTATACCATGAAAAATCCAATCAATTCCAATGCGGAAGAAGAAGGATTTAATACAAAGAGGGAGTTTCATATAGGAGAAGTATTTGAAGGTAAGAGCTCTCTGAATGAGTATAAGATGGAGGTTATTCCAGATCCTACTCTTGAAGATGGAAATGAAGGGGCCCAAAGTGGAGAGCTTGTTACCTCTGATGAGGTATATTTCAAAAGCCTCGGTCAGGAAACAATTAAGGATTTTAAGATAAATCTTTATACGGAACTGCCTGAAAAGAAGAATGTGTGCTACGTGGAAAAGTCAGCACTCGTTGAATATAATTCCGAATACTACGTATATAAAGAAAAAGATGGCCAATTCCTGCCTGTAAAAGTAAAGGTAGGAGACTTGGTGGGATTATATGTAATTATCGAAGAAGGCTTAGAAGAAGGGGACGTCGTATCTCTATCAGAATAATTTACCAAAGGGGTCAGACCCTTTTGGCAAATCTTTCTGGTAAATCCTTTGAATAATAAGAGGGAAAAGATGAATCGTAAATGTAATCACAACAGAATATGCAGAAGAGTATTCAATAAGGCTCATATTGCCTTTATTCTTGTGATGGCTCAGCTGATGATGGTTCTTGGTGGGGTTACGGGCTGTGGAAATGAAAAGGTCCAGGCTCCTGAGCTTATTGATCCTGTATCCTTTGCAGTTAATTATAGACCTCTCACTAAGAGAATGGTTGGCAAGGTGGAATTAATGTATGGCAAGGTTGTGCCTAAGGAATATCCGGTATTCTCCGAAACAGCAGCTATGATTTCAGAGATAAATGTAGGCGTAGGGGATTATGTAGAAGAGGGAGATGTCATAGCCACCTGTGATACTACATTTATAGATGAGAGTATAGAAAATGTAAATAATGAGATTGCATCTCTTCAGAGACAGCGAAATCTTGAAGATAATCTTTACGATACTACTATAAGCAACCTTAATTATGAAAGAGAGATAGAAGTTTATATAGGTGATGAGGACAGCATTTCAGCTAAGGATAGTGAGATATCTGCAGAGGGGGAAAATACAAGATATAAAAAAGCTGTTATAGATAAGAAGCTTGAGTGGAAAAAGAAAGAACTATCTGAACTTCTGGCGGATAAAGAAAAGACCATCTTCACCGCTCCAAGATCCGGTTATATAAACTACGTAAAAGATTTTGCCAAGACCAACTGGGTTGAGGCAAATGAAAATATAGCCTGCATATGTGACTATGATGACCTTTATATTAAAACAGAGGATATAAAAACAGACCTATATAGATATGAAAATTATAAAAGTAAATGGACCTATGTTAATGGAAAAGAAGTAATAATAGAGGAATATGATTATTCAAATGAAGAGCTGGCCTATGCAGTAGCAAATAAAAGAAATCCATTTATGTCCTTTGTGGCACCAGGGGTTGAACTGGAGTGCGGATGCAATCTTACCCTCTACTTTATGGAAAAAGAAAAAAAGGAATGCCTGGCTGTTGGAAATGATTCTATTTATACAGAAAACGGAGAGAACTTTGTTTATGTAAAAAATAAAGATCAAAATGACAAGAGACAGGTGGAGCTTGGAGATACTGATGGACTATATACAGAGGTCATCATGGGACTTGAGGAAGGAGAGGAAATCTTCTATAGGAATAAGGTTACAGTTCCTATAAAGTACGAAGTATATGATGTTGAATTGGCTGACTATGTTGAGGTTAATGAATCTGATATCCTGACACCAGCATACCTATACTCAGATATTTATATATCTGATATAAGCGGTACATTTGACAAGATACATGATTCTGGAAATGCATCGGCTGGGGATGCTTTATTTGCAGTTAAAACAGATGTGGGAAGTGGAGAGGTTCAGGAAGCTCTTATGTCCATAACAGATCTTGATTCGACAAGGACTAATGAGGAAGAAACCTATAACAAGACAAGGCAGGAGCTTGTGGATAATAGGGAGGCTGCCAAAGGGGAAAGTGATGTGGACTGGGGTACTGATACAGATGCTTTGAGAGAAAATATGTATGAAGTGGAAAGGCTTCAGTGTCAGATAGATGCCCTTGATTATAATGAGACCTATGCCCAGGAAGAATATAATTCCAACAGGGCATCTCTTCAGAAGATATATAATAAATATCTTTTGGGAAGCCCTAGAAATGAATATATAAAAAGTGCAAAAAATGATGGGTTTCTTGGATTTGCAGCATTTGAAACAGGGGATAAAATTGACCGTGGAAGCTTTGTAGTGACAGAAAAATATAGGGGGAAGGATAAAGAAAAAACCCGTATAAAAGTAGAAGCTAGAATAGATGAAACAGGATCCCTTAGATTTGCCAAGCTGGGACAGGAAATGATAATCAGGCTGGAGGATAAGACCTGGACAGGAAAATGTATTGGACTTAATCCTAATGAGGCAGATTATTACCTGTTTACAAGGAGCGCTAAGGCTCATGCAACCAAATCTCATGCTTTTGAAACCGGTGGGGAATACCAGTTTTATGTAGAGGTTGACGGGCAAATGACTGATAAGGAAATAGAAGATGCTGAGATATCCTATAAAGGTGTCGTGGTAAAAAATGTGGTGGTATTACCAAGTGCCGCTGTTTATACCGAATATACGGAACTGACCAATAAAGAAATGAACTTTGTATGGAAGCTGGAAGAAGGTCAGATTGTTAAGGAATATGTAACTTTATACCCTTCCAAGAGCCTAAATGGGAAGAAGTATATTATTTCAGGATTAGAAGCAGGAGACAAGGTATTAAAATGATAAGATATATTCTTACGAAAATACTGAATAAATATAAGCTTTATCTATGCCTTATCATTGGAAATGTATCTATTATTATGATATTTGCCATGATTATGATGTTCAGAGAAGGCTCTGAGCGAAAGATAATACAGAAAAGCTTTACAGAGAGTCGGGAGATGACGGGCCTTTATCCTGCCAGCCTTTGTAAAGAGGGTGTTGTGGAATCAGAAGAACTAGTTGCCCTTCCTGAGGGTACAAGATTTGTGGACCATATTACTGATGTCATGAATAAGAAGGAAAAGAATTGGGAAGCTAAAGCGGGAATTCCATGTATAGCATCTCAAAGAATAGTCATGTATCAGAGCCTTGAGACAAAGTATAGCTTTAGAGGAAGCGGACATCTTAATGTAGGATATATGGAAGATGGTCTTAATGTTGATAGCCCAGGGTCAAAGCTGGGAAATGAATCATTTAAGAATCATTACCGGGTTGTGAAAGGTAAAGATCTTTATGAGGATATTTCTGATATAAACTCAGAGGGTGCTGAGATTCTCGAGGGAGCTATTCCCTGTCTTGTAAGTGAGTATACTGCAGATATACTGGACCTTGTTCCTGGAGAAATAATATTTTTTCATAAAATCATATATGGTGAAGAATCGTCTGAGACTCCTCTTTTAACCCTTTATGTAAATGGTGTTATCAAAGAAAAGGAGGAAGATTATTTCTGGCATAAATCCATGGAGGAAATGGGATATATGGTATTTATGTCTAAGGAGGATTTTGCAAACCTGATCCAGAATTATGAAAAGGATGTATATTATGAATGCTACGATTCCTATGATTACAGATATATTGATGTAAGTAATGTATATGATTTCATGGGAAATGTTAATAAACTCCTAAAAAGTGAAGATGACCTTATTTCTCAGATGCCAAATCTATATGAAAAGTATACTGAAGGTAAAAAATCTGTTGAGCAGATGCTTTATGTTATAGTTTTACCTTTAATCGTTTTAGTTCTTATATTTATAGGAATGATAGCATTTAGAATTATCGATTCTGAAAGAGGGGAGCTTCAAACCCTAAGAAACAGAGGACTTAGCGCACCAAGGCTGATTGGAATGTATCTGATCCAGTCTATAATACTTGCGGCAGTAAGTATTCCTCTTGGAATTATATGTGGTTATTTCTTTGGAAAATTTACGGCAGGTGTGGATGATTTTATGGGATTTTCATTTGGTCCCAATGCCATAAGTACAAGGGATTATCAATTTACCTGGACAATGGTAACGGCAGGAAGTATAGCTGGCCTTGTAGCTGTAATAATCATGATGATGCCTGTAATTTTATTCTTCATTAAAAAGAAGGATAGACGAAATAGTTCCGGAATGCCTGCTTGGGAAAAGTACTTCCTGGATGTGGGGCTTCTCATAGTTTCAATATATCTTCTATTTAACTATAACAAACAGATTTCAAGTCTTTCCCAAAGTGTATTAAATGGTGAGGGTATAGATCCTGTTATTTTTATAAATGCTACATTATTCCTTTTCTCCTGCGGTATGCTTATGCTGAGATTTATATTTTACATAGTCGGGATTATTTATAGAATCGGAAAAAATAGATTTTCTCCGGTTACCTATGCTTGTTTCCTTCAGATAATCCGTACAAGAAAGGGGTCTGCTGTTATTTCAATATTCCTGGTTATGACAGTTGCTATGAGTCTTTTTAATGCAAATATGGCCAGAACAATTAATGCTAATACCAAGGAAAGAATTGTACATGACACAGGAACAGATGTCAGAATACAGGAACACTGGGATATAACTCTGCTTAGAACAGCTCCAGGTGCTCCAGTCAGATGGAGATATAATGAACCATCATATAATATATATGAAAAAATGTGCGCTGATGGTATATTTTCCCAGGCCACTAAGGTGGTAAAAAGTAGTGATATAGTTATTGAAAAGGGTGGAGATGCCTTATCTGGAGTAATGATGATGGGCATAAATACAAAGGAATTTGGACAGGTTGCATCTCTTAAGGATGGGATTACTCCTGAACACTGGTATAACTATCTCAATGCCCTGGCTGAAGAGCCTAATGGAGTTATTATCAATAAGATTATGGCAGATACCCTTAAGGTTAAAGAAGGGGATAGTATTGAGCTCTGTATGTTACATCCTAAGGTGACTCGTAATTCGGGTTATTTTCAGACATCTATGTATAAGATTGTAGCTATAGTGGATGTATGGCCTGGTTTTAGCCGATTTACATATTTCTATAACGATAAGGGCAAGCTGGAAAAGAGAGAAAATTACCTGGCTGTTATTAATTATTCAAATTCGGTTAGTACATTTGGAAATATACCTTATGAGGTATGGGCCAGAACAGATGGCGACTATGAATCTATAAGTGATAATCTTTCTGAATACTATGGTGACAGTGGCCGATATGTAGACAATATAAAATCCTGGAAGACTGATGTATTAATTGAGAAAAGTTCTTCAATTATACAGATTACAAACGGACTTTTTACGGCGGATTATCTGATTGCTCTTATACTTTGTATCATAGGCTACATGATCTACTGGATAACCTCCATAAGGGACAGAGAACTTCTATTCGGTATATACAGGGCTATGGGTATAAGCAGGAAAGAGATAAATATAATGATAGCCATAGAACAGCTATTTTTATCATTTATGTCCATTCTGGCCGGAGTAGGTGCTGGAACCATAGCATCCAAGCTCTTTGTCATGGTTTTTGCGGCAGTTTATCTTCCACGAGTCCACAGCCTTCCGATATTTGCAAGCTCCTTTGGAGGAGACCTTATAAAGCTGGGCATGGTACTTATTATAGTAATCGTAATCTGTGTAATCTGGCTAAGAAGAATAGTAAAAGGCCTCAACATCACAGAAGCCCTAAAACTCGGCGACGACTAATTTGCCATTGGGGTCAGACCCTTTTGGCAAATTCAATTGCACACAATCTAATTTACCAATGGGGTCAGACCCTTTTGGTAAAAAAATGTACCAACTAGTCAAAAGTAAGAAAGGATAAATATGCAGGACAATATATTGGAAATTGTAGATGTGGTTAAGTCATATCCCCTGGGAAGTGGGGATACTCTTACTGTGCTTGATCATATAAACTACCAGTTTCCAAGAGGCAAGCTTATCATGATCATGGGCCGGTCAGGTTCAGGCAAGACCACCATGATGAATCTGCTCAGTACCCTGGATGATATAACCTCAGGTGAAATATACTTTGATTCCGAAGAGACTGGCCAGCAGATGGCTTATACAAAGGCAAATGTTAAAGAAAAGGAAAAACTTAGAAGATATAAAATGGGCTTTGTCTTTCAGTCAGTTGCTCTTATTCCAGTTATGACGGCTTATGAAAATATAGACTTCGGCCTTAGAACTGCTGGTTTTTCCTCAGGCAAGGATACTGAGGAAAGAGATAAAAGAATTAAGGAGGTTCTGGAAAGGGTTGGACTATCAGACAGGGCAAAACACTTTCCGGCTGAGCTTTCCGGCGGTGAAAGACAGAGAATTGCTATTGCCAGAGCCATGGCTCATAAGCCCAGCATACTCTTTGCAGACGAACCAACTGGAGCACTGGATACCAGCTCAGGAATCTATATAGCAGAGCTCTTTAAGAAACAGGCTGAGCTGGAAGGACTCACAGTAATAATGACTACCCATGATGTGAGACTGGCAGAACTGGCGGACATGCTGATACAGTTATAGAAGATTATTGTTTCAAGATATATTTGATAAGGAAATAAAGATTCTTATGAGAATAACTATGGATGACGTAAAACAGAATAGTGATAATCCGGTCCAGACAGAAAATCAGGCTTCACCACAGTCCCAAACTTCAGCCCAAGCAGAAGCCACATCACAGCCTGCCAAATCAGATGAAACATCAGAAGAAGCTCCATATATAAAATGCGACAGCTTAGTCAGAATCTTCAAATCTGAAGGCATAGAGGTTATGGCTCTCCAAGGCCTTGATCTGGAGATAAAAAAGGGCGAGCTTATGGCAATCATAGGTAAGTCCGGTAGTGGAAAGTCCACGCTCCTTAATCTTCTTGGCTGTCTGGATAAACCAAGTGCAGGATACGTTGCCTACGACGGAGTCAATGTGGGCGAATTATCCGAAGGTCAGCTGGCAGCCTTTAGAAATAAACATATAGGCTTCGTATGGCAGAAAAATACAGACAATCTTCTAAACTATCTTACGGTTATTGAAAATGTTGAGATGCCCCTGCTATTTACTAAGCTCAGCAGAAAAGAAAAGAAGGAAAGAGCCAGGAAAATGTTAGCTGCCGTGGGACTTGCCCATAAGGAAAAAAGCTTTCCTACACAGCTTTCCGGCGGTGAACAGCAAAGAGTCGCCATAGCCACAGCCCTGGTAAATGAACCAGAACTCCTGCTTATGGATGAACCAACCGGAGCGGTTGATAAGAAAACCTCGATTATGCTCCAGGATCTTTTCAGAGACATAAACCGCAGCCTTGGAGTTACTATAATCATAGTTACCCACGATATAAGTCTTGCAGACAGGGTAGATAGAGTAGTAATGATCTCTGACGGAAAAATCAGTTCAGAAAGAATCATAAAAGAAGAGTATAAGAGAAGAATAGAAGCTGGAGAAGACATATATAAAAATGGATTGTCTGCAGGAAGTGCTTCAGTTTCTGGAATGGAGACTGCTGAGTCCCATGAAGAATTCTCCATTCTGGATAAAGCAGGCCGTGTAAGATTATCCTCTGAAATGAGAGAAGCCGTGGGAATAGACTCTAACAGAGTAAAAATTGATGTTGTGGACGGCAAGATTATCATATCCAGCGCATCTAACGACGATTCAGAAAAGTAAGGGCTATGTATGTAAAGAAAATCATATCCAGCGAACAAACGAAGAAAAAGATAAATAAGAATTGTGTCCCAAAGGATCATATCCAGCGCCACAAACGAAGAAACAGATAAATAAATGCGGAGGCCATTACTCTTATTAATGGCATGAAATAGTGATTTACCCTCTGATGTCATAGCAAATAATAGATAATTCATAACATAATTTAAGTGGTAATATATATAAAATTCAGTTAAAATGATACTGTCAGGATTTATTAGTTGATATTAAAAACTCGTATCAAATAAGTCCCCGAATAAATACTAAATAAGTATATCGATCTGTATCAAATAATTAGTCACTTTATTTATAATTAGTGAGGTTAATATGTCACAGGAAAATATTAAGCTTTTAGTTGATAATATATCTGAAGGATTTATAGGTAAGGAAAGCACTATAGAGAAGCTTTTGGTAGCCCTGCTTGCTGGCGGACATGTTCTTATAGAGGATGTACCTGGTGTGGGAAAAACTACCCTTGCCAAGAGAATGGCCCAATCCCTGGAAATGAAATTTGGAAGAATTCAGTGTACACCTGATACACTTCCAACGGATATTGTGGGAACCTCAATCTTCAGTGCTAAGACAGGGGAATTTGAAATGGTAAAGGGCCCGGTTTTCTGCCAGCTCTTTCTTGCGGATGAGATAAACCGTACTTCCCCTAAGACTCAGTCTGCACTTCTTGAAGCTATGGAGGAACATCAGGTGACTATTGATGGCACCACATTTGCTCTTCCAAATCCCTTTATGGTAATAGCCACCCAGAATCCAGTGGAACAGCTGGGAACCTATCCACTTCCAGAGGCCGAGCTGGACCGTTTTATGATGAAAATGTCTATAGGTTACCCCGAGATAAAAATGGAAAGTATTTTGGCCAAAAAATATCTTAATCATGAACTGGATGAAAATAAGGATTTTGTTCTGACTTCTGCAGATATTATCAAGATGAAGGAAGATGTAAATGCTATAATCCTAAGTGATGAACTTATTGAATATGCCCTTACCATAATTGGTAGAAGCCGTAATATGGAAGAACTTGAATATGGACTAAGCCCAAGAGCCGGACTTGATCTTATGATGGCATCCAAGGCCTGGGCATATATCAAACAGAGAGACTATGTAATTCCTGAGGATATAATAAGCATGTGCAAGCTTACCCTTCCTCACAGAATGGTTCTTACAACAAAATCTAAGATGAACAGATATACAGCCTATCAGCTTATGATAGATATAATAGACAAGGTAAAAAGACCCGAATAAAAATTGATAATAAAAGACCGATAATAAAAGACCGATAATAAAAGACCGATAATAGTAGACCGATAATAGTAGACCGATGATAAAAGACCGATAATAGTAGACAGATAATAAAAGATGGGGGATGTAGTACATGAATAATGAACCCCAAAAAACAAAAAAGAAAATTCGAATACCTAAGGCTGTAAAAAAGCTTTATGAGAAACATAGGAAACGCCTGCCTCTGATAATATATATATTACTTCTTATTGCAGTAGCTATATATGTCAGCTTTGTTGGTGGCGTTTTTTCCTATGTTTTATTTTATATTGTCCTTTTTTATCCCGTCATTTCAATTGCCATGATTATAATAAATTATTTATGTATAAGAGTTTATCAGGATTCAGATGGTAGACTGCTTTATAAAAATATTGAAACTAACTATGAATTTGAAATAGAAAATATTGGTATATTTCCAGTTTCGGATATAAGGATCTATCATGATGAGGCCACAAGCTTCAGAGATGAATTTACGGAAGAATCAATCAAACTAATGCCTGGTGACAGTAAGCATGTAAAAACCAAGCTTATTTGTAAATACGCCGGAAGCTATGAAGCGGGAGTTTTAAGCCTTAGTCTTAGGGATATGTTTGGAATTATGAAAATAACATTTAATATTCAGACATTTCTCAGGGTAAGCGTTCTGCCGACCCTTACAGATATAGCAAGCGCTGACGTGAACAGGGTTCTTGAACAGAGTCTTAATCAGAATAACATAGTGGCGCTGGATACATTTGAGGATTATCCGGGAAATGAATTCAGAAAATATGCTGTGGGAGATCCGTTAAACAGGGTGCATTGGAAGAATTATGCCAGAAGTGGACGTATGTTTATCAGGCTTCCGGACAGGGCCGAGTCGGATATGCCAGGGCTTGTGCTGATTCCCCGGGAGCAGGAGGACAAGACCCAGCAGTTTATAAGCAGGGATTATTTCCTTGAATATGTGGTATCTATTGCCTGGTATTTTACCCAGCAGAAGAAGCCACTTATGATTTACTTCTATAATGGTGGAGTTAGAAATGTAATAGTCAGTGGACTTAACAGCTTCCAGCGATTTTATATGGAGGACCTTAACAGAATCAGCGTCATGCCAGATGATGAAGAAGAGAAGGAACTGCTTGAAAGTGCGGGTGGCAGGGGATTGAATTTGTTCCTTAAAGAAGAGGATATGGAGCTTGGAATGGTCTGACAGTGTCTATGAATTTAGATGTATAAATAGCCAACACAAGACCAGCATAAACCTCATTATAACCCACATCATAAACCCAATAATAAGTGATAAAAAACTAGTAAAAAGAAGGATTACAGTATGTCTGATTTTAGAAAAAGGACAACTGAATATTTAATAGGATTACCCCTTACCATTGCATTTATCCTTCCTATATATTTTATGCTTTTGGAAAAAAAGGTAAGTGGTATTAGTATGGGATTTCTTATCTCTTATAGCTTTGTGTATCAGCTCCTGTACTTTCTGTTTACCCTTTATGACAAAAAGAGATTCATTGTATGGGTTATACCTGGATTTACTGCAGTCCTTATTCTCATGTTCAGAGATATGACCCTTAATATGAATATTCTGGTGACTCTTGGGGTATTTATACTGTCGCTTCTTATGAATCTGCCTAAGGTGGAGCGCTTTAGCTGGTTTATATATAGTATCATTATGCTTACTTTGTGGCTCAGCCTATTTGATATAAGCAAGGTAGTAACAGTCTGTCTTATGATTCTTTTCTTATATGGAAGTGCCATGCTATTTAAGCTTGATGGAAGATATTATATGGGAGTCCTGCTATTAATGGGGATATTATTAATGTTTTTACCTACCTATGACCATCCTATGAAATGGGAATTTGTGAAGAAGGCGGCAGGAGCTGTAAAGGGAGCGGTTATATATGTAATTAACGAAGTGGATTATTTTGTAGGAGGCTTTGTGGGAGGCGGGGCCAGCTTTTCCGGTTATACAGAAAATGGAAAGCTTACTGGCTCGGTTACATCTGATATTACCGACCAGATGCTTGTAGACGGACTTAGTGACGGGAAAATGATGTACCTTGAGGGGGGTACCTATTTAAGCATCAATAAGGAGGGGCTTTATGACAAGCAAAATATTGATCCTCTTTATAATGCCTGGTTTGTAGAATTTATAAATTGCTTATACCAGGCCAATGTGGATAGGGAAATGGCGGCCTGCTTCTCCCATGTTCAGTCCCTGGATGTCAAATATACGTATATGAGAACGAAAGACCTTATTCATCCCAATAATCTTCTCCTTATAGAAGAGGACCTGCAAAATGGACTTGGTAAAAAGGAGGGCAAGGGCTTTAGCTATAACCTTCAGTATATGGAAATAGATTATGCAAGCCCATATCTCTTATCTGCCCTTCAGTCTGCAAATGAAAATGGAATCGTCTATCAGGATTATGATACTATTGTCAAATATACCAGTGATGTTTATAAAATAAATCTTCCTGATAAAATATCTGAAGAAAATTATGAAAAAATAGTTGAAAATATAAATGAAGGACTTCCTGAAGAATATCTGGACACATCATTTGCAACGGATAAGCTGAAGGAACTCACCATGGAAATAATTGATGGGGCAGAGAGTGATTATGAGAAGGCAAAGAGGATAGAGACCTATCTTAGACAATATTCCTACAGCGCAAATATAGATCTAAGAGATAGCGATAACTATGTAGAGGATTTTATATTCGATGTACAGAAGGGCTATTGCGTGCATTTTGCATCCTCCATGATGGTCATGCTCAGAATAGCCGGGGTTCCATCTAGATATGTGGGAGGATTTCTTCATACGGTAAATGCAAGTGGCAAGGTAACAAGTAACGAATCTCATGCATGGCCAGAGGGCTATATTAAAGGACTTGGATGGGTGGTCTTTGAGCCTACAAGTGGTGAAGCCTCGGCAGAGTCTCTTGGCTGGAATAAGGTTCTGAAGGATAAACCTATAGAGGAACTGGAGGAATATGATCAATACGACTCCTACGACCAATATTCATATAATCCTTATGTTGATGTACCGGAGAGCACAGGTCAGATAGACGCTGAGGTGGAGGAAGCTTCAGAAAAACGTAAGACAATTGATGTAAAGGGGCTTTTAAAGTTTGGAAGCTATATACTTATACTATTAGGTACATTTGTTCTCATCTTACTTCTGATGATGCTTATACAAAGATATGCCTACAGCAGAATGGGAGATGTGGATAAGGTAAAGTATAATGTAAATAATCTGCTTAAGAAGCTGGAGAAGAAAATGCCTAAGAATAGCAAGACAGAAAGTATCTATGATTATCTTGACTATGCTGAGGAAGAACAAAGAAGCGAGCTTAGGAAGGTTTTTGATATCTATTATAAAGTCAGATTCAGAGGGGATGAAGTGGATAAATCCTTTATTGATGAAACCAGAAGGCTGGCAGCCAGGATTAAGTAATTTTAAAAGAAAGTAAAATAAAATGTAATTGACGGAATAAAATACAAGTTTGAAGGACTTGTACACTATTAGAATGATTGTTAAAATCAACATATAAAACATGGGGTAATCCCACAATTTTAGGGATTTACGGCAGGTAACTCAGGGCTTATGCATTTTGCGGATGCCAAGGGACCTGCCTTTTTAATTATAAACAACTTGATGGGTTGTATATACAAGTTTAATAATAATATTATTAAAAGTGTAGAAATATACTATGGGGGATCAAAAACTATAAATAGGAGGATTTTAAAATGATTCAAAAGAAAGAGTACAAATTTTGGTTTTGCACAGGATCACAGGATCTCTATGGAGATGAAGTTCTGGAGCATGTAGCACTTCATTCCAGGGAGATTGTTGATGAGCTTAACAAGTCTGGAATACTTCCTTATGAAGTTGTATGGAAGCCTGTACTTATTACAAATCAGCTTATCCGTCAGACCTTTAATGAGGCAAATGCAGATGAGAGCTGTGCAGGTGTAATTACATGGATGCATACATTTTCACCAGCAAAATCATGGATACTTGGACTTCAGGAGTTCAGAAAGCCACTTCTTCACCTTCATACACAGTATAACGAAGAGATTCCATATGATACAATCGATATGGACTTTATGAATGAAAACCAGGCCGCTCATGGCGACAGAGAATATGGTCATATCGTAAGTCGTATGAGAATCGAGCGTAAGGTTGTAGTTGGATATTGGAAGGATGCAGTTGTCAGAGAGAAGATTGCATCATGGATGAGAACTGCAGTTGGAGTTATGGAGTCAAGCCATATCAGAGTAATGAGAATAGCAGATAACATGAGAAATGTTGCTGTTACCGAAGGCGATAAGGTTGAAGCTCAGATTAAGTTTGGCTGGGAAGTTGATGCTTATCCTGTAAATTCTATTATTGAATCTGTAAATGATGTATCAGATGCAGATGTACAGGTTCTCCTTGATGAATATTATGATAAATATCAGATGATTCTTGATGGAAGAGATCCAGAAGAATTCAAGAAACATGTAGCTGTTCAGGCTAAAATCGAGCTTGGATTTGAAAGATATCTTGAAGAAAAGAATTATCAGGCTATAGTTACACACTTTGGTGATCTTGGCGCTCTTAAGCAGCTTCCGGGTCTTGCAATTCAGAGACTTATGGAAAAGGGCTATGGCTTTGGAGCTGAAGGTGACTGGAAGGTTGCTGCAATGGTTCGTCTTATGAAGATAATGACAGAGGGCAAGAAGGATGCTAAGGGAACCTCTATGATGGAGGATTATACATATAATCTTGTTCGTGGAAAGGAAGGAATCCTTGAGGCCCATATGCTTGAGATATGTCCTTCAATCGCAGATGGTCCTATCAGCATAAGAGTAAATCCTCTTTCAATGGGTGATAGAGAGGATCCTGCTAGACTTGTATTTACATCCAAGGAAGGACGTGGAGTTGCCACATCTCTAATCGATCTTGGAAACAGATTCAGACTTATTATCAACGAGGTTGAGTGTAAGAAGACAGAGAAGGCTATGCCTGCACTTCCAGTTGCAACAAACTACTGGACACCATACCCAGACCTTTATACAGGAGCAGAGGCATGGATACTTGCAGGTGGTGCTCACCATACAGCATTTTCATATGACCTTACAGTTGAGCAGATGGTTGACTGGGCAGAGATAATGGGTATAGAAGCTGTTGTTATTGATCAGAATACAACAATTCCAGCATTTAAGAGAGACCTTAAGCTTGGAGAAATATTCTATAAATAAAAAATAATAAGAACTAATTAAGAAAGAAATAATAAGAACTAAATTGAGAAAGAAATAAAAAATAAAGATAATTAAATAATATGTTTTATAAATACTTTTGAATTAATATTTGACTAAATGATGCTTAAAAATGGCTAAATTCCTTATGAATTCTTGGCTTTTTAAGTATAAAAAATGCCCCATATATCTATTATGGAAATATTGACAAAAAAAGTTCTGAAATTCTAGACAAAATTTGGGAAAAATAAGCGAGAAAAGTACTTTATTGAAGCGGGCAGTTCGGCTATAATTATATAGTCAAAAGTATTTAGAAAGGGGTATACTATGAAGTTTTTTATCGACACTGCAAATGTTGCTGATATCCGTAAGGCTAATGATATGGGCGTTATCTGTGGCGTAACGACAAATCCATCCCTTATTGCAAAGGAAGGGAGAGATTTTACTGAAGTTATCACAGAGATTACATCTATAGTAGATGGTCCTATCAGTGGCGAGGTGAAGGCGACCACTGTTGATGCAGAAGGGATGATTGCAGAAGGCAGGGAAATTGCGAAGATTCATCCTAACATGATCGTAAAGATCCCTATGACAGTAGAAGGACTTAAGGCCGTTAAAGTTCTTTCCGCTGAAGGAATCAAGACCAATGTAACACTTATCTTTTCGGCTAATCAGGCACTTCTTGCTGCCAGAGCTGGAGCAACCTATGTTTCACCATTCCTTGGAAGACTTGATGATATCAGCATGTCTGGTATTGATCTTATTCAGGATATTGTAACAATCTTCCAGAATTACGGAATTGAAACAGAAATAATCGCAGCTAGTGTAAGGAACACTGTTCATGTAACACAGTGTGCTCTTGCTGGTGCTGATATAGCTACAGTTCCTTATGCTGTAATAGAGCAGATGACAAAACATCCTCTTACAGATCAGGGAATTGAGAAGTTCCAGAAGGATTACAAAGCTGTTTTTGGTGAGTAGATAGTAACATTTTATGCGCTGGACCCCGGATTTGGGATGCAGCGCATGTTTGGCGTTTAAAACAAATGTTAAAAAAGCTTTTATATTTAAATAAGAATATTTAAAATAAGAATATTAAAATAAGAATATTTAAAATAAGAATATTTAAAATAGACGCTTTGTTTAAATAAAAATATTTGATTAAATGTCCGAACAAAATTATTAGTGAAGAATCAGACGAAAAGTTAAAAAAACTTTAAAATTTTGAAAAGGAAAAGGATTAAGAAAATGAATCAGGAAACTGAAACAAAATTAAAGGGCATTGCCCAGGAGATTAGACGAGGAATCGTTACAGCAGTTTTCAATGCAAAGTCTGGTCATCCAGGCGGATCACTTTCAGCTGCTGACATATTTACTTACCTCTATTTTGAAGAGATGAATATTGACCCTAAGAATCCTAAGGATCCAGACAGAGACAGATTTGTTCTTTCAAAGGGACATGTTGCACCTGGTCTTTATTCAACACTTGCAAACAGAGGATATTTTGATGTGGAGGATCTTAAGACACTTCGTCATACAGGATCATACCTTCAAGGACATCCTGATATGAAGCACATTCCTGGTGTTGATATGTCTTCAGGTTCACTTGGACAGGGACTTTCAGCAGCTGTTGGTATGGCACTTGCAGCAAAGCTTCAGAATAAGTCCTATAGAACATTTGCACTTCTTGGTGATGGAGAAATCGAAGAAGGACAGATCTGGGAGGCATCTATGTTTGCTGGATTCCGTCAGCTTGATAATCTTATTGTATTTGTTGATAACAATAACCTTCAGATAGACGGAGCAATCGATGAGGTCTGCTCACCATATCCTATTGATAAGAAATTCGAAGCTTTCAATTTCTATGTACAGGTCATTGACGGTCATGACTTTAATGAAATTGAAAAGGCAGTAGAGAATGCAAAGGCTCATAAGGGACAGCCTTCTGCTATAATCGCACGTACAACTAAGGGTAAGGGAGTTTCCTTCATGGAGAATCAGTGCGGATGGCATGGTAAAGCTCCTAATGCTGAAGAGTATGAGCAGGCAATGAATGATCTAAAGGAGGAGATAAAGTAATGTCAGATGTAAAGAAGATTGCTACAAGAGATAGCTATGGAAATGCTTTATCCCAGTTGGGTGCTGAATTTGATAACCTCTATGTTCTTGATGCTGACCTTGCAGCAGCGACAAAAACAGGAGTATTTAAGAAGGCCTTCCCGGAAAGACATATTGACTGTGGTATAGCTGAATCAAATATGATGGGTGTGGCAGCAGGTATGTCAACCTGTGGTATCGTACCATTTGTTTCTACATTTGCAATGTTTGCAGCTGGTAGAGCTTTTGAGCAGGTGCGTAATTCAATTGGATACCCACATCTTAATGTAAAGATTGGAGCAACACATGCAGGTATTTCTGTAGGTGAAGATGGTGCTTCACATCAGTGTAATGAAGATATAGCTCTTATGAGAGCAATCCCGGGTATGGTTGTTATCAACCCAAGTGATGATATTGAAGCTCAGGCTGCTGTTCGTGCAGCATATGAATATGTAGGTCCTGTTTACATGAGATTCGGAAGACTTGCAGTTCCAGTTATCAATGATAATGCTGATTATAAGTTTGAAATCGGTAAGGGCGTTACTCTTAAGGATGGAAATGATATAACAATCGTTGCAACTGGTCTTTGTGTAGCTGAAGCTATTACTGCAGCTGAGAGACTTGAGGAGAAGGGTGTAAGCGTAAGACTTATTAACATTCATACAATCAAGCCTCTTGATGAGGATCTTATCGTTAAGGCTGCTCAGGAGACAAAAGAGATCTTTACTGTTGAAGAGCATTCTATTATTGGCGGTCTTGGTGCTGCTGTATGTGAATGTCTGTCAGAGAAGTGTCCTACAAAGGTTACAAGAATCGGAGTTAAGGATACATTTGGTGAGTCAGGTCCTGCAGTTGAACTTCTTCATAAGTATGGTCTTGATGCTGATGGAATCTATGATGTAGTTGCAGGAAAGGTTCTGTAATTTGTGTTTGTTGAATTAAAATAATTTAAAGACATACATTTATTAAAATAGAAATTTGTAAAAAAATGCGGTTATTCTGTTTGATGCTTAGGCATATCCAGTTATAACTGCATTTTTTTTGCATATTTTAGTGCTTTATTCTTTCTCTCTTTATGTTATTTTTATGATGTATCGACAAGTTACTTAAAAAGCATGAATAAAATACAAGACTTATAAGTGTTTTTAAATTAA
>JAILGP010000035.1 GCA_024696635.1 Eubacterium sp.
TTATTTAAATTTTATTTAAATTTTTCTTATTTAAATTATGTTTATAGAAATAATTTATATTATCTTACCCAATATTTAAACTCTTCATCGCCCATTCTTATGCTGTCATCATTAGAAAGCATAACCTCCACACCAGGCTGAAGAAGCTGTCCATTGATAAATGTATGATTTGTAGATGCATTATCTCTTACATAACATTCACCATTACTTATACGGAAGATTGCATGTTTGCGGCTAACCTTTTTATTATCCACAATCTGATAATCACAGCTAACCGATTTACCAACCATAAATTCCTTATGAAGAATAGGTATAAGCTCATTGGTCTTAAGTCGAACAAGATAAGGAACTGGATTAGAATAATTTTCGGATGTAGTCTTAACAGTCGACGGTTCTTTCGCCTCTTCATCGTCATCATCTTCCATTATATTAGCCTGCTCAAGAGAAAGAATATATTGATAGAATTCCTCCAGATTGAACATAAGCTTAGAATCAAGATATTTAAGTATCTGATCAACTGTTTCTACGCAAGCCATATTGGCAAATCTAACCTTTGAAATAAAGGTCTGAATAAATTCAGTTACATTACAATCTGCGAACTTCTTATTAACCGGCATATACAGAAGCTGTATATCCAATGTTGAAAGCTCGATATACATATAATGAACATTAAGCAGCAATTTATTAAGAGGCATATTATTATCATTAAAATAAATCAGCTGATTAAGTATATTTGATAATATAGATAAAAATTCACCTTTATATAACTGTTTACGAAGGAACTGTTCCAATGGTAAAGTTGCAGGAACCTTAAATTGCAGTGCTCTTGCCCCATCAATCGCAACGCAGGTACATTTGGTTCTATTACCAACAAATTCGTAATTATACATTGTCATCTCGAATTGGTCTATAGGAACATCCTCTTCGAGTCTAAAATTAAGAGTGAACTCATCATAGCTTTGATTAATGTCTTCCACTTGAACCCCTCCCCTAAGTAACATATTCATACGTAGTAAGTTTACCATTTTCTGTTATCTTTATCAAGCATGATAATCATGACATTATAAATGCATTTTATGCAAAATATAAATACTTTTGATAAATATAATACATCAAGAATGCAAAATATCATAGCCTGGTATTTATTAATTTTTACGATTAGCTCTAAGGCGAAGTCTGGAATCAAGAATCTTCTTTCTTATTCTAAGATTTTCAGGTGTAATTTCCAGAAGCTCATCAGTATCAAGGAAATCAAGACTCTGCTCAAGGGAAAGCTGTCTTGGTGGCACAAGCTTAAGAGCTTCATCAGAACCTGAAGAACGGGTATTGGTAAGATGCTTAGTTTTGCATACATTTACCTCTATATCCTCCTGTCTTCCAGTTTCTCCAACAACCATTCCTGAATATACCTCAACACCAGCACCAATAAAGAGTGTACCTCTTTCCTGGGCATTAAAAAGTCCATAAGTGACTGATGTTCCAGCTTCGAATGCAATAAGACTTCCGTTTGAACGATAGCTCATCTCACCCTTAAAATAATCATAGCCATCAAATATAGTATTTATAACTCCATTACCCTTAGTAGCTGTAAGGAACTCTCCTCTGAAGCCTATAAGACCTCTTGATGGAATCCTGAACTCAACTCTTGTAACGCCTGTACTAACAGGTGCCATACCTGTCATCTCACCCTTACGCATACTAAGCATATTTATAACTGTACCAGAAAATTCATCTGGCACATCTACAAGAGCTATCTCGTAAGGCTCCATTTTCTTTCCAAGTTCATTTTCCTTATAAATAACCTCTGCCTTACTTACTGCAAATTCATATCCCTCACGTCTCATATTTTCAATAAGAACTGAAAGGTGAAGCTCTCCACGTCCTGATACCTTGAAGCAGTCAGTTGATTCTGTATCCTCTACTCTAAGAGAAACATCTGTATTCAATTCTCTATAAAGCCTGTCTCTAATCTGACGGCTGGTTATAAACTTACCTTCCTTACCAGCTAGAGGTGAGTCATTTACCATAAAATTCATAGAAATTGTTGGTTCTGTTATCTTCTGGAATGGAATACTTTCAGGATTATCCATATCACAGATAGTATCACCAATCTTAAGATCTGCTATACCAGAAACAGCAACTATGGAACCAACCTTAGCCTCTGTCACATCAACCTTAGAAAGTCCGTTGTATTCATAAAGCTTTGATATCTTAACCTTTTCACGTCTGGCAGGATCATGATGATTAAGAATCAGCACCTCCTGATTCACCTTAATAGAACCATTATCAACCTTACCAACGCCTATACGGCCTGTATATTCATTATAATCTATAGTGCTTATAAGCATCTGAACTCCCTTTGTTTCATCACCCTCAGGAGCAGGGATGGAATTAATGATGGTCTCAAAAAGAGGCTTCATATCCTTTCCCTTTTCATCTGGTGAATAAGAAGCTATACCATCTCTTGCAGAAGCATAAATAAATGGACAATCAAGCTGTTCTTCATTTGCATCCAGATCAAGAAGAAGCTCAAGCACCTCTTCCTCCACATCAGCAGGTCTGGCATCAGGTCTGTCTATCTTGTTTACACAAACAATTACAGAAAGATTAAGAGCAAGAGCCTTCTGAAGTACAAATCTTGTCTGTGGCATAGGTCCTTCAAAGGCATCCACAACAAGTATTACACCATTTACCATCTTAAGAACACGTTCAACCTCGCCACCGAAATCAGCATGTCCCGGAGTATCAATAATATTAATTTTCACTCCATTATACATAACAGCAGTATTCTTTGAAAGAATAGTAATACCTCTTTCTCTTTCAATATCATTTGAATCCATGACTCTTTCTGCCACTTCCTGATTCTCACGAAATACACCGCTCTGTCTCAGAAGACCATCAACAAGGGTGGTCTTACCATGGTCTACATGGGCAATAATGGCTACATTTCTTACATCTTCTCTAATCATAAAATTTCTCCATTCAATTAAAACTGCTATTTACTAAATATAATCAAACATGTATAAACATGATTAATAATAAAAATTAATGGTATTAGTTCTTGAAAGCTCATGCTTGTTTTTATCTATCTGAGCTACACAAATCTGATCACCAGCATTCAATTCATTTATGTCTTCAGCCACGATCATAAGAGTATTTTCATCCACGTAAAGTGTAGGTTGACGATCATCATTTATTAAAATCTTAGAAAACTCAGTAAAATTC
Source organism: Eubacterium sp. (assembly GCA_024696635.1). Lineage (GTDB taxonomy): Bacteria > Bacillota > Clostridia > Lachnospirales > Lachnospiraceae > Eubacterium_Q. The sequence goes on from JAILGP010000035.1 coordinate 3,226, forward strand.
TCACCCTTTATCACAAGGCCATTAGCGGCATTAAAGGTGGCCGAATCCACGGTTATATCATATATGCCAAGCTTCATTGGTACTCGTTCATAGGGTTCAATAGTATTATATATATATCTATCACCATAAAGCATATCATACTGCATCATTACAGCCTTGGCATCATACGCCATATTGAGATCAGGATGCTTTGTATCATAATATTCATAATGAATATCCTGCATAACTCCAGGCCCAAGATCAAGAGCTCTCATAAGATAATCAGACATTTCATAGGTATACATATCCCTATCTTCAAGTCCTAGATCAAAGGAGCTTACAATTACATACTCAGTCTGAGACTCAGTACCAGAATTGAACTGGCCTTCTTCAAATGTAAGATTAGGTATATGATCTCCATAAAGAAGAAGTACATAATCATTTTCCCTCTCATCCAACATTTCTTTAAGCTGTCCAATCATCTGGTCCATTTCATAGCATTGATTAACAAAATATCCAAACTGATATGTAAGTTCAGGATCCCCGGAATCCAACGTAACCTTTACGTGTTCCTCTGTCTTAAGCTCAGTCTTTGGATATTTGCCATGCCCCTGTACAGAAATAGTAAAGACAAAATCTGGTTCCTCATCACAGTCTAAAGCCTTGAATATTTCCTCAGGCAGGCAGTTATCCTTTGCCCACCCGGTCCTTGTCCTTTCAAAATGCAACATATACTCCAAGGATGTAAAGGTCTGGAAACCAAGACTGGAATAAGTCAGGTCTCTGGAATAAAACTTAGCCTTATTATTATGTATAGCATGTGTTCCATACCCCTGTCTAAGAAGAAGCTGTGCCATGCTTTCGCAAGGTGTTTCGGTAAGTACTGTTTTATATGGATATTCTCCAGCGCCAAAGGACTTACTCTTCATTCCTGTTATTATTTCAAACTCGGTATTGGCTGTACCTGCTCCGATTGCCGGAACTGTAAGGAAGCCTGAAGGATAATCCTCCTGAAGCTTCTTGAAATTTGGAATAGATTCAATATCAGTATTTACTCCATTTACTCTTCCAATATCTATAAAGGACTCAAGCTGAATTACAATTATATCCGGCAGCTGTTTCTGATTATTCTTATAAGGATAAAGTCGATGAGGAACTTTTATATCTGATATATCCTCAACAATCTTATCAATTTCCTCTTCGCCATAATTCTCAGGTTTAGATATACCCTGGTCAATAACACTATTGGCAAAACAATATGCAAATCCATAGTCCTTATAAGCTGTATTCAGATTTGTAAATTTATCTGATATCATTGATGTTTCCAAGGCTATTACAGTCATAACGTATACAAAAACAAAAGAAATCAGAACAACAACAGATCCTTCTATATAATTTACCTTTCCTTTAATCTTAGGTATCTTAAGAAATGCTACAACCATAAATATTATGAAAAGAATTATTCCAGCGAAAATCCCAATTCTCTGAGGTAGATTGAAATAAATCGTAAACATACTAAGTACATCCGAAACCATCAAGAAATCAATTGCCGAAAAAGGTGTAATTCTATTGCCTTGCAATATGAAATTAATAAGTCCCACAGCCAGCCAAAGCATAAGGATAAAACCAATTACAAATCCACGCCTCTTAAATAAAAGCGCTATGGAAAGCGTAAAAAACACTATGAATATGTTATATAAAAACACAAGCGGATTATGGAAAATAAAAACGAAGGGACTAAGAAGTGATCTACGCCCTAGTGTTTCCAAAAGAACAACCTCTACAATGGACATAACAAAGCATATTATTATCCATTTCCATAGAGGCACCTCATAAGACTTGCGAATATTTTCGCCTATAAATTTTTTGATTTTTATAAGTTTTTCTTTCATATTTGATATCTCTATATGACATCCCATTAAAAAATAATAAAAAAATCCGACTAACGCCCAAATATTATAAGGCTTTTATCTACACTTTTCAATAAATATTTAATATCATAATAACCAATCATTTATTAAAAAATGCCCTTTTACAGGGCATTTTTATCATTTTATATATTTTAATCTATGTAAGTCACCTTCTGATTCCAGATTAGGGAAATCCAGCTGGCGAAGGGCCTCATAAAGAATTATAGCTACACTATTTGATAAATTAAGAGACCTTTCCAGTGGGTTCATGGGAATTCTTATACAATTATCCGGATTTTTTGCTAATATTTCTTCAGGTATTCCAGAACCTTCACTGCCGAACATTATATAATCTCCATCTCTATATTCAACATCCGTATACCTGTGTTTTCCCTTGGTAGTCGCATAAAATATACGAGGGCAATTATTTTCTATAGAAACTGTTTTCAAGCCAATATTTGATTCTTTTTTTATTTCCTGAGCAGATTCATTTATAAACTTATTTTCTGTTTGACTAATAAATTTATAAAAAGCTTCAATATTATCATGTTCATGTAATTTTAGTCGATCCCAATAATCAAGTCCTGCTCTTTTTATCATCTTACTATTAATCATAAATCCATAAGGTCTTATAAGATGAAGAGCTGCTCCAGTAATCACACAGGTTCTTCCTATATTTCCAGTATTATATGGTATCTCCGGTTCATGTAAAACTATATTAATCAATTATTTGCACCTTCTTCATCACAAACCTTAAAGCTGGCATTGTTAATTCTCACATAATCCATTTCATCCTCCGGATTATCCTTATAGGTTTCAAAAACTCCTACAACCTCAGCCTTAGTTCCATCCTCAGGATATTCATCAGGAAAAACGTGACTTCCATCTTCCCAAACAAATTCCATTCCCTGCTGACAACATGCTGTAGCATCCTCAATTATTATAAAATAGTATCTGATATTAGTATTTGTATCCAGTCCAGAATAATAAGCTCCATCCATCTTGATAGTCTTTCCTACATAGGAATCTGCATCAAGCATCATCTGGTAAACTGTGGCATAAACCATATCCGCACTCATCGTTGTAAGATCTATATCAATCTGTCCATCACCCTCATCAGATGAAGTTTCACCATTCGAATTTGAATCCAGAAACGAATCATCCTCAGAGATTTCATTTGCAAGATTCTGCCAATTCTCAGTGGTAGGCTGAGTCTGATCACTTGTATTATCACCTTGACTCTGATTCTGCACACCTGTGTCCTGATCCAGGGACTCACCACTTTTCTCCTTGTCATTTGAGGCTTGACTTAAATCCTGGCTAACAGTTTCTTCTGTTGTTACTGAAGTTACTATTTCCTCCGTAGTCGTAGTTGTTACCACCTCTTCACTGGATGTAGTATCTGCTAACTGTTCATCCGCAATCTGCTGATCAATAGTATTCTGAACATTATTCTGCCCCTGAACCTTACTGGAAGATTCATTGGTTCCACAAGATGAAAGCCCCAAAGCAATAACAAGTCCTAATGCACATATCTTACTTTTATTTTTTATACCCGTAATCGATAATGTCTTATCTATATTTTTTTTCAAAAACATTTTCATACACCGCCTTAATTCAAAAAAGTCCAATAATAAACTGTATTCAAACAATACAAATACTATTCATACAAATAGCATCAAACACTAAAAATAATTAAACCTATAATAAGTGTCATTAAATATTCCAACTATAAATCCAGATATAGTTTATTCGGTTTTGAATACAAATTTACCTAAAGCCCAACATATAATAAAGCATAAAAGATCCATTGCTACTATTGTGGCTCCAACAGGAGTCGCCCCAAGAATAGATATAATCATTCCACTAAGGGAACATATTACTGAAAATATAACCGACAGTATAACAACGCCTTTAAAGGTGCCACTTATTCTCATGGCCGCCAGTGCCGGAAATACTATTAAGGCAGAAATAAGAAGACTTCCCACCAGGTTCATTCCAAGCACGATTATAATAGCTATAATAACAGCTATTATAAAATTATAAGCCCCTGCATTCACGCCTGTTGCCCTGCAGAAGGTCTCATCAAATGTAACCGCAAATATCTTATTATAAAATAAAATATAAAGACCTATAACAATAACAGAAATAACTATACAGACCATTACCTCACTTGTCTTAAGTGTAAGAATAGAGGTAGATCCAAAAAGTGTTGAACACACATCACCCGATACATTTGCCGATGCCGAAAAAATATTCATAAGCATATAACCAAAGGCAAGAGATGTTACTGAAAGCATAGCAATTGCCGCATCCCCCTTAAGCATGGACTTGCTTCCATTTCTAAGAAGTAGTACTGCCACAAGAATAGTCACAGGCATTACTATTATGGTATTGCTGGAAAGATGTAAAATCGCAGCAATAGACATAGCTCCAAATGCCACATGAGATAGCCCATCACCAATAAAGGAATATCTCTTAAGCACAAGGGTTACTCCCAGCAGTGATGCACATAAGGCAATGAGTACGCCAACAATAAGCGCGTATATAACAAAATCAAATTGAAGATAATATAATAAATCACTCATCCTGATCATCCTCCTGAGAAAAGGAAAAATACTTATAAGCATCACTCTTTACATAATCATCTGTCTTTCCAAAGAAAAGCTGTTTATTGCCAAGATGAAGAATATGACTGGAATATCTCACAGCTGTACTTATATCATGGGATATCATGATTATTGTAATTCCTTCATCATTAAGCATTTTTACAACTCTATATAATTCTTCTGTAATCTTAGGATCAAGTCCACTAACCGGCTCATCAAGAAGTATAATCTTATTAGTTGCCGTAAGGGCCCTGGCAAGAAGAACCCTCTGCTGCTGACCACCAGAAAGATTTCTAAAGGTCTTCTTACGTAGATCATAGGCATCAAGCTTTTTAAGACTGTCTTTAGCACGTTTTTTTTCTTCAGCAGTATAAAAAGGCCTAAGACCAGATCTGGAAAGATTACCAGATACAACGATTTCCCAAACGCTGGCTGGAAAGTCCTTCTGTACCGGGGTCTGCTGAGGCAGATAACCAATATCCTTAAGTCCTATTTCATCATCATATACAACCTGGCCCTTTACAGGGGGAATAAGCCTGAGCAGGGTCTTCATAAGTGTACTCTTACCAGCACCATTTTCACCTACTATACAAAGATAGTCTCCCTTTTCCACATTAAAATCAATGTGCTTAGTAAGAGGAATCCCATCATATCCAGTTGTAATATCCTTAACCTCTATATAATTCATATCTACTCCAATTCAGATTAAATCACTCACTATCTCTACAATTCTCACAAAGGCCATAAAAAACAGTCCGTCTGTAATCAATCTTAAAGCTATGACTTCCCTCAATATGATTAATTAACCCTTCTATTTCCTCGCACTGAAGATGAATAAGTTTTCCACATTTTTCACATTTACAGTGATAACAGGATCTGATTTTATCCATCACCTCATCTCCCGCAACATACTCATAGCAAGCCGAGCTATTATTATCTAAAACATATTTATTGACCAGACCCTGGCTCACCATTTTATCCAGCTGGCGGTATATAGTAGTCACTCCTATAGGCTTTCCCTTTTCCTCAAAGTACCTGCACATATCCGCAACTGTTACATGTTGACCTATTCTGCTTATTAAATAAGCTGTCAGCTCCGCCCTTTGTTTAGTTTTATACTGTGCTTTTAAAGTCATTATTATACCTCTAAAATAAATAAAACTATAATTTAATGAAAAAAGACCATCCATTTAAAAACGATTCTCAATTTGAAAACGTTTCTCAATTTGAAAACGTTTCTCAATTTAAAAACGATTCTCAATTTGAAAACGTTTCTCAATTTAAAAACGATTCTCAATTTGAAAACGATTTTCATTTTATGTTTATAATCATCATTTGTCAATACGATTTTGATAAATGATTTTAAATATACATAAAAAGGTCTATAGCTAATAAGCAAAAAAAAAGCATCCATAAAGGATACTTTAAAGATAAAAAAAGAAGCGCGAGACGGGACTCGAACCCGCGACCCCCTCCTTGGCAAGGAGGTGCTCCACCACTGAGCCACTCGCGCATTTCACGGCTCTTCGCCGCCAACGGATGATATATTATCATATAGAAATCATGATGTCAATAACTTTTCTGATTTTTTTTAAAATAACTTTTCTAAATCCTTTAAAATTTTTTGACAATCAAATCTTCCAAGCTTATAAATTCTTTTAATTTTCTCAAGATCTTTATCAGCCCTTCCAACTCCAAGATCACGGCTAGGCCTTATAACTACTGCATTCCCAGCCTTCTCTTCTTTTTCAACCAGCCTCAGTTCATCATTATACATAATATGTCTTTTCTGACATGTTTTTAGATATTCCGGATAATCCTTATATCTTAATTTCATAAGAGGCATAAGATTGTCCGACTTTTTCACATAGCCCTCAGGCCTTGTAAGAATAACAATATTTTTCTCAAAGCCATTATTCATCATAAATTTAAGAGGTATACTATCTGCTGAACCTCCATCCAGATAAAGTTTACCCTTATATTCCACATTTTCAGAAATAAGAGGTAAAGAGGCAGATGCACGGACAACATCCATCTGGTCTCTAAGATCATAAATCCTAATATACTCTGCTTTACCTGTCTCTAAACTGGAAACCGTCGAATAGGTTTCAATTTTTTCTGCATTTTTTTTAAAGGTTTCAAAATCAAATCTACTAAGTCTATATGGGATATCATCATAACAAAACTCAGTATTACATACATTTCCACTTTTAATATATGACTGCATGCTCATGAATCTTTTATCACTTCTATATTTAAGAAAATATCTGATATTACGGCCATACTGCTCTGAAACATATGAAATACCATGGATGATACCTGCAGAAACTCCCACAAGACCATCCACTTTGATTCCACGTACCAAAAGCTCATCCAGAACACCCGAAGCATAGATGCCTCTTATTCCGCCACCCTCAACTACTAAACCAGTTTTAGACATATAAAGCCTCCAGGATTAAAAAAGAATATTCTTACGATTTCTAAGAAGTGATGCACCTGTTACTATATTAAGTATGCCTACTGTAAGGCCAAAAACTATAAGTAAAACGCCAAGAGTAATGTTGGCTCCACCTGCATTTTTCAAAACCTTATAAACCTTTTCCATATTTATACCTCCATATCCAAACAAGTAAATATAACTATATATACCAATTTTAAATATCCAAATACCATCCAAATACCGTATAAATATAAATGCTATAAAAGGTATTAAATATCATAAAATGTTATTTAACACCATACTCTTCATAATAAGCATCTATACGAGCCTTAAGCTCATCATCTATAATTTTCTTTTCTACAAGATATTCAACAACCTCATCCATAGAAACTATGGCAGCTGTCTCAAATCCATAAAGCTCCTTAATCTCATCAAGAGCACTACCACTTCCCTTTCCCTTTTCACATCTGTTAAGTGAAACCATAAGGCCTACGATAGTAACGTCTCCCTGAGCCTTAACGATAGGAATTGTCTCTTCCATAGATTTACCTGATGTAGTAACATCTTCAACTACTACAATTCTATCTCCATCCTTTATAGGACTTCCAAGAAGGATTCCTGCATCTCCATGGTCCTTAGCTTCCTTACGATTAGAACAGTATCTGATTTCCTTACCATAAAGCTTGCTATAAGCTATAGCAGTAGCTACGCCTATAGGTATTCCCTTATAAGCTGGTCCAAATACCACATCAAAATCATCTCCATATGTATCATGTATAGCCTTAGCATAATACTCTCCCAGCTTCATAAGCTGAGTACCTGTAACATAAAGTCCTGCATTCATAAAAAATGGGGATTTACGTCCACTTTTAAGTGTGAAATCTCCAAACTTAAGAACCTTAGAATCCAACATAAAGTCAACAAATTCCTGCTTATATGCTTCCATGTTTAACCTCCAGAATAAATAAGTGGTGTATAAAAAATTAATTTTATACACCACGATATTCTAGCATATTTAGGATTATATATCCACCCAAAAATATTTCATAAACTGTAATAATTAAATATAATAGTAATAGCAAATAACATATTAAAGCTTCTTTATCTTATCAAAAATCTTATCAGCCACCTCAAGCTTTGACATGATAGGAAGACTTTCCATATCTTCCTTAGTTATCATGGTTACAATATTGGTATCCACCTGATAACCCGCCCCTTCTGTTTTAAGGCTGTTAGCACAAATCATATCAGCATTTTTACTCTCAAGCTTCTTTCTTGAATTTTCAATAAGATTCTCTGTTTCCATAGAGAAACCGACTATAATTTGTCCATCTCTTTTACTCTGCCCAAGGGTCTTAAGGATGTCACTTGTTCTTGTAAGCGCTATACTTGTCATATCCTCATTTCCAGATTTCTTGATTTTGTTTTCAGCCACTTCAAGAGGCCTGTAATCAGCAACGGCCGCAGACATAATAATAATATCAGAATCCTCAGCCTCTTTAACCATAGCAGCATACATATCCTGAGCCGAAACCACATCAATCCTCTTAACTCCTTCAGGGGTATCAAGATTAACAGGACCTGATACAAGGGTAACCTCTGCTCCTCTCATGGCAGCTATCCTTGCAATGCTATAACCCATTTTACCCGAAGAATGATTTGTTATGAATCTGACAGGATCAATCGCTTCCTGTGTAGGACCTGCATCCACAAGAACCTTTTTACCAGCATAATCCTTATTCCTTGCAGCATAAAGCATAACATTTTCCACCAGCTTCTCAGGACTAGGAAGCTTGCCCTTTCCATCATAACCACATGCAAGATGACCAGTGGAAGGTTCTATGATTTTATAGCCAAATCTTCTAAGCTTTTCTATATTATCCTGAACAATAGGATTTTCAAACATATATACATTCATAGACGGAGCCACAAGAATAGGACATCTTGCAGGAAGAACAACTGTAGAAAGCATATCATCCGCTATTCCATTTGCAAGCTTGCCAATTATATCTGCAGTGGCAGGTCCTATAAGTATACAATCTGCACCTGTACCAAGGGCAATATGAGGAACTGCCGTAGGATCATCCACAGGCTTATCAAATACATCCACGTATACTTTATTTTTTGTCAGTACTTCAAATGTTTCAGGACTTATAAATTTACAAGCAGACCGGGTCATGACCACATGAACATCAGCATTTTGTTTAACCAGCATGCTGGCCACATCCGCCATCTTGTAGGCTGCTATCCCTCCCGAAATTCCCAGAAGTATATTTTTACCTTTTAGCATATTCCCTCCAAGTAATTTGACTTAAATAGTCTTGTCACTCTTCCTTTCAATCTTTACTAAGAAATACCAATTATTAGATATCAAAAAGCTGTCCATGCTTCTCATACCTTGTAACACGCGCTATCTGATTCTTTTCATTTACAAATACAACCTTTGGAGGATTCTCTTTGAACTCATCTGGAGTCATCTGGGCATAGCTCATAATTATAACCTTATCACCCTGGCTCACAAGTCTTGCTGCAGCACCATTGAGGCATATAATTCCCGAACCTCTTTCTCCGGCTATTACATAGGTTTCAAGTCTGTTTCCGTTATCCACATCAGCCACCTGAACCTTCTCATATTCAATAAGTCCACAGGCATCCATAAGATCCTCATCCACAGTTATACTTCCCACATAGTTAAGAGCCGCCTGAGTTACTACCGCTCTATGAATTTTTGATTTCAAATAAGTTCCTAACATGTTTTCACTCCTAATTTTTCCTATACGCTTTACTATACCAATTTATAATCTTAAACTGTCATCATGAAATTATCAATAAGTCTAACCTTATTATTAATCTTTACAGCAATAGCCACAAGTATATCGCCATCTATTTCATTTATATCTTCCATAGTAAGATTATCAACAACATTTACATATTCTACCTCAGCCATTGGTTCAGACTCAAGCATTTCTATCATTTTAGCTCTGACAATTGATGCGTCTCTTTCTCCATCCTCAACCATTTTCTGACCAAGCCTTATTGATTTATTAAGGATAAGAGCTGCATTTCTCTCTTCAACATTCATATATGTATTACGTGAGCTCATAGCAAGTCCGTCTGCTTCTCTTACTATAGGACAGCCAACAATCTCAAGGGGCATATTGAGATCCTTAACCATTCTTTTAACTACAGCAAGCTGCTGAGCATCCTTCTGTCCAAAATAAGCTCTGTCAGGTCCAACAATATTAAAGAGCTTTGTAACTACTGTACAAACTCCCCTGAAATGTACCGGACGGGAAAGTCCACAAAGATGATTTGTAAGTCCATTCATATCAACAAAGGATACGAATCCATCCTTATACATCTCTGATGGTTCCGGATTAAAAATAAGATTTGCTCCTGTAGCCTCACAAAGAGCTGTATCTCTCTCAAGATCTCTTGGATAAGCTTCAAGATCCTCATTTGGACCAAACTGGGTAGGATTAACAAATACACTTACAACAGTTCTGTCATTGTCCTCTACAGATTTCTTTATAAGAGACTGATGTCCTGCATGAAGGAAACCCATAGTAGGAACAAGACCTACTGTATAACCCTTCTTTCTCCACTTTGCTACTGTTTCACGTACTTCTTCAATTGTCTTTACAACTTTAATAGCCATTTTTTTATCCTCTTTATTTTAAATGTAATTTATGGGGTATATTAAATCTTAATCATTTATAGCCTGATTAAGAACCTCTTCAGAAATAGAATAATTATGTTCTGCTGCAGGATAGGTTCCAGCCTTAACCTCTTCATCATAAGCTCTGAAGCCTTCCTTCATAACCTGACCTACATTTGCAAAATGCTTTACAAACTTAGGCTTGTAATCACTGAACATAGCAAGCATATCAGCATATACAAGAATCTGTCCATCTGTTCCTGCACCACCACCAATTCCGATTGTAGGAATTGAAAGCTGACTTGTAACATAGGATGCAAGCTCTGCCGGCACACATTCAAGTACTATCGAAAATGCTCCAGCCTCCTCAAGAAGCTTCGCATCACGTATAAGTTTCTTTGCAGAAGAAAGATCCCTGCCCTGTGCCTTATATCCGCCAAAGGCATTTATAGACTGTGGCGTAAGTCCTATATGACCCATTACAGGAATACTCGCTTTAACTATTGCCTCAACCTGAGGAATTATTTCTTCTCCGCCCTCAAGCTTAACAGCCTGGGCTCTTCCTTCCTTCATAAGACGTCCTGCGTTGATAACAGCATCATAAACAGATGCCTGATAGGACATAAAAGGCATATCTATAACAACAAGGGAATCCTTTGCTCCACGGGCTACAGCAGCGCCATGATGTATCATATCCTCCATAGTTACTGACACAGTATCAGGATAGCCAAGCATTACATTTCCGAGGGAATCACCAACAAGAATTCCATTGATCCCAGATTCATCAATAATCTTAGCAGTTGAATAATCATATGCTGTAAGCATAGAAATCTTTTCGCCCTTCTTCTTCATTTCCTTAAAAGTAACAACTGTATTCTTCATGAGTATACCTCCATTATTCTTATATAATAAAAAGACAAATTAATTTTTTAGTATTATATATAAACAAGATAATTTTATTTTTCTAAAATATCTTTTATATTACTATAATCCCTGTCAGGATTTTTAATAGTTGCAAGTTTAAGGGTTTCCTTTGAAAGTAATCTATATATCTGACTTACATTTTCAAAGCCATATATCTTATCAATCTCCCCCATATGAGCTTCAACCGTAAGTGCGTCTCCCCTTTCGATCGGGCCTGTAAGCTGGGCAACTGGTCCATTATCTGAAATTCCTATTGCGTTATCCCTGAAAAGCCCCTTAAGTGCATTCTGACTTTCCTCCGGGGTCATACCACAGGTCTGCATAAGCTGACAAGCTGTATTATAAAGACCACATACCAGATTGCTAGCCATAACACAAGCTGCATGGTAATTTGTCTTATGCTGGCCAGAAATGCTTGCACATGTAAGACCTGCATCAGAAAAAATCCCAAGTATAGATTTAAGATATTTTTCATGTCCTTCAATTGTAATAAATGCATTGGATAATGTTTTATAAGACTTATATCTATCTGAAATAGCATAGATAGGATGGATGGAGTACCCATAAATCTGATATGGTGTATCCAAAAAGATTTTAGATGAAATAGAACCACTGGTGTGGCATACTATCTTTCCGGTCAGTCCAGAATAATTTTTAATATCCTGCCATACTGTTGAAATGGCGGAGTCGCTGACCGTCAGCATCACAATATCACATGAATCAATAAGCTCTTCTTTTGTTTCATAAACCAAGGTATCGGTAAATGCAGCCGCTTCCTTTGCTGACTCAGGAGTTCTATTATAATAGCCTCCTATATCAAGGCCCTTTTCCTTCAGGTATTTACCAAAGGTGAACCCTACCTTTCCGGCTCCAATAAATCCAATCCTCATAGTATCACCCCCTATTCTTTTTTAAAAAGAATCAAAAACTTTTAAAAGGTGATGCCGAACTTATCATCTATTGATCTATGATACGTATATCAGGTATAGTTTCTCTCGAATACCATCCGAAAGTGAGTATATATTAAATCAGCTTTTCTGTAAAGTAATTTTATTTATTTACACAAAGCAATCATTTGATAGATGCTTTTTATATGTTTTTTCAAAAAAATAAAACCTCCCTTTTGAGGGGAGGTTTTAAAAATATTAATATCTAATTTTTACATAATATTGATCTGGCCAATTCCAGTTCTTCCTTCGATGGGGGATATGTATCCTCAAGAGGACATTTTATTCCAAGGCGCTCATATTCAGGAAGTCCCATCCTATGAAAAGGTAGAACCTCTACTTTCGAAACAGTCTTAAGACTTCCTATAAAATCAGCCAGCGATCTTAAGGATTCCTCATCTGTAGTAATTCCAGGAACAAGAACATGTCTTATCCACATTTCCTTACCTATATCAGAAAGATATGTAGCCATTTCCAGAATATTCTGATTTGTACAGCCAGTAAGGGCCCTATGCTTGTCATCTGATATATGCTTTATATCAAGCATAAAAAGATCAGTATACTTACATAGTTCATTAAATTTTTCAAAGAAGTCTCCTTCTTTAGTAAAGGGATTACCAGAAGTATCAAGACAGGTATTTACACCTTTTTCTTTTGCAAGTCTAAAAAACTCTATTACAAAATCTATCTGTAAAAGAGCTTCACCGCCGCTTACAGTTATACCGCCACCATTTTTCCAATAGGACTTATATCTAAGGGCCTTATCAAGTACTTCTTCAGGACTTACAACTTCAACCCTTATTCCTTTATCATTAAGATTCCTGGCAGTTTCTTCATCATACACCGTAGCCCAGGTCTCAGGATTGTGACAATACATACAGCGCATATTACAACCCTGGAGAAAGACTATAAATCTAAGTCCAGGGCCATCAACTGCGCCAAAGCTTTCTGTTGAATGTATATACCCTTTAATATCTTTCATAATCACCTGTATAAAGCATTAAATCTAAAATTCTAAATTATAGACCCATTATAAAAACATTTATAAAAACATTTATAAAAGATATTTATAAAAGGAATAAATTAAAGACTCTCGTGGAAAGTTCTATTAATAACATCCAGCTGCTGTTCCTTAGTAAGATTAATAAACTTAACAGCATATCCAGATACTCTGATTGTAAAGTTAGCATACTCTGGCTTATCAGGATGCTCCATAATATCCTCAAGTACATCACGACTGAATACATTTACATTAAGGTGATGTGCGCCCTGATCAAAATAACCATCCATTGCATTAGTAAGATTCTCTACTCTCTCATCCTCTGTATTACCAAGAGCTGATGGATTCATTGACTGAGTATTTGATATACCATCAAGAGCCCAGACATAAGGAATCTTAGCAACTGAATTAAGAGAAGCAAGAAGTCCTGACTTTTCTGCACCATAGCTAGGATTAGCTCCTGGAGCAAGTGGTGTCCATGCTCTACGTCCATCCGGCATGTTACCTGTAAACTTACCATAAACTACATTTGATGTAATTGTAAGGATTGATGTTGTAGGCTCGGAATTACGATATGTATGTCTCTTCTTGATGTCATCAAGGAATGTCTTAAGAAGCCATACACCAATACTGTCAGCCCTGTCATCATCATTTCCGTATCTTGGGAAATCTCCCTCAACTTTATAATCTACAGCAAAACCATCTTCATCACGTATAACCTTAACCTTAGCATACTTGATAGCTGAAAGTGAATCGATAACATGTGAGAAACCAGCTATACCTGTGGCAAATGTACGACGAACATCTGTATCAATAAGAGCCATCTCGGCTGCTTCATAATAATACTTATCATGCATATAATGAATAAGATTCAGAATATTTACATAGAGTCCAGCAAGCCAGTCCATCATAAATTCAAATCTATCAATTACCTCATCATAATCAAGATATTCAGAAGTAATAGGTCTTGCAGCAGGTCCAACCTGAATCTTTGATTTAGCATCAACTCCACCATTGATAGCATAAAGAAGACACTTAGCAAGGTTGGCACGAGCACCAAAGAACTGAATCTCCTTACCTGTCTGTGTAGCTGATACACAACAGCAGATTGAGTAATCATCTCCCCATACAGGCTTCATAACATCATCATTTTCATACTGAATAGAACTTGTCTTAACAGATATTCTTGCTGCATATTTCTTAAATGTTTCTGGCAGCTGTGATGAGTAAAGTACTGTAAGATTTGGTTCTGGTGAAGGTCCCATATTTTCAAGTGTATGAAGGAATCTAAAGCAGTTCTTTGTTACAAGCGGACGGCCATCCATTCCTATACCACCAACCTCAAGTGTAGCCCATACAGGATCACCCGAGAAAAGTTCATTATAAGACTGTATACGAGCAAACTTAACCATTCTGAGTTTAAGTACAAGATGGTCAATTAACTCCTGAGCCTCTTTTTCTGTAATTATACCCTTCTTAAGATCTCTTTCAATATAAATATCAAGGAATGTGGATACACGACCTACTGACATAGCGGCACCATTTTGAGTCTTAACAGCAGCAAGATATCCAAAATATAGCCACTGAACAGCTTCCTTTGCTGTCTTAGCAGGACGAGAGATATCATAGCCATAAATTTCAGCCATCTTCTTCATTCCTTCAAGAGCCTTAATCTGCTCTGCAAGTTCTTCACGAAGACGGATTACATCATCAGTCATTACACCATGGCCACAATTCTTCTTATCTTCCTTTTTCCATTCAATAAGCTGATCTATCCCATAAAGGGCAATTCTTCTGTAGTCGCCTACTATACGACCACGTCCATAGGTATCAGGAAGTCCTGTAACGATATGACTTCTACGTGCAGCTCTCATTTCATCTGTATAAGCATCAAAAACTGCCTGATTATGAGTCTTATGATATTCTGTAAATACCTTATGAAGATCCTTATTAGGCTCATATCCATACATTGTAAGAGATTCTTCAGCCATCTTGATACCACCAAATGGCATAAACGCTCTCTTAAGAGGCTTATCGGTCTGAAGTCCAACTATCTGCTCAAGATCCTTCATGGACTCGTCAATATAACCAGGTCCATAAGATGTAAGTGTCGATACAACTTCAGTTTCTTCATCCAGAACGCCACCCTTGGCATGTTCTTCCTTCTGAAGCTCCTGAAGTCTTCCCCAAAGCTTATCTGTAGCCTCAGTCGGTCCTTCAAGAAAGCTTTCATCACCTAAATATGGAGTATAATTATAGGTAATAAACTCTCTGACGTTACACTCTTCCTTCCAGAGACGGCCGTTAAAGCCATCCCATTCTTCAAAATCTAGCATTAAGTCTTTCTGCATTTTTTTTCTCCTATATATGAAATTATAGATACACTAAAATTTTTAACTGATGTTAAAGACATTTAACATCTCTATTATTTTATAACAAAACGCTTAAATATTAAATTCTTAATATTGAATAAATTTTAT
>JAILGP010000048.1 GCA_024696635.1 Eubacterium sp.
GTAATTACCTGACAGCAGTTCTTTTTATGCTGTCAAGGGTGGCGGAACCCATTCACCATCATAAATATTTGCAGTTTTCAAGGTTCATTCGAGTTTTTTTCTTCGACTCTTTTTTTTCATACGTCATTTGACACTATCATATATAACACTGCATGTAAATGTTTCTTTTCTCCATTTATTCCTATATAAAGCAAAAGTACCCTTAGCAAACAAAGCTTTCAAGGGTACTTTAAATCTAATAATTTTTCATTATTTACTTACTAAATTTATATATATACACATCTTTATTATTCACATAAACAGATTTTACAAAGGATATTTACCAATGGGGTCTGACCCTTTTGGTAAATCGCTATTTCTGGTAAATTATGCAAGTACCAGGCAAAGTGTTCCCATGAAAATGAAAAATACAGATAATATGCAAAGTGATATTGTTAAAATCCTTGATCTTTGAGGATCGTAATATTCATCAAAAGTTTCTGTATTTATATAGATTTCTCTTACTTCTCCTACTCTAGGATTTCCCCTATTGGAAAATGTTCCATTCTGAATAGTTTTCTTTTCTCCATTATAATAATATTCGTAAATCGGTGTTCTGACTCTTGCACGTGAACTAGTACGTCTGCTTACCAATTCTACACAGGTTGCACTTACCATTTGTTTACATCTACTAGCTGTTCCCCTGGTAACAACAATATTTCCAACTATCATTGATATACCAATTATAATCATTAATACACAGGCAATTGTTCCACCTGCAGAGTCTACGGCTTCATTCCAGCTCTCTTTTCCAAATTTAACAAAGAGACCATATACTAGCATCAAAACTCCAATTATTTCAGCAAGTACCAGAATATATAAACCATTTTTCTTTTTTTTATTTATCATATCAACAAGGGTGGAATAAGCACTGATTATAAAAGCAGCTCCACAAAATACCAACATAAGCCATTTTATATCTTTTGCAGCTGCTATACATACACCAATCGCCAGAGCAAATACTATAATCATTTCTGCTCCGCTCATTGCCCCTTTTATAGGACCTACATGTATTCCAGAAAAATTCCCCTTCTGCGAAGAATCCTGCCACTGTGTGTAGGGCTGGTTCAACCTTACATTTCCATCGTTATTAAGTTGAGCTCCCTGATAGCCCTGCTGATTCATGTAGCCCTGCTGATCCATGTAGCCTTGCTGATTCATGTAGCCCTGCTGATTCATGTAACCTTGCTGATCCATGTAGCCTTGCTGATCCATGTAGCCTTGCTGATTCATGTAACCTTGCTGATTCATGTAACCTTGCTGATTTACATTTCCATCCTGCATAGCCTGGACCTTCATATCATATTCACGCATCATCTGGACTTTTCTATCCTCAGTCATAAGTCCTCTCTGAACCTTTAGATCCAGTAATCTTTCCACATCCTCCCTGCTCATTTTTAAGTCAAACATTTATTTAACATTTCTCCTTTAATATAATATTTACCAATGGGGTCTGACCCTTTTGGTAAATTCAATTGTACGCAATCGATTTTGCCAATGGGGTCTGACCCTTTTGGCAAATTTGGTAAATTTTACCATGGGGTCTTGTTTTTCAGAAAATTGTCCCCCCTGAAAATTAGTCCCGAAAAATGTGACCCCTTGGTAAATGTCCCCCGATTATAACAGTGCCATTATGGTATTTAGCTGTTGCATGTAAGTAAGAATTTTTTGTGACGTACAAGCGTAAATACACCTGATTAAACATATTACCCCTCAATAGCACTTTTATTCAACCTTTTTTTATCCATAAAAAAAATTTAGTTCATTTTTTTGTGTAAGTATAATTTCTTTATGCTATAATTCTTTTCGAACTATGGGAGGAATATAGAATGAACGAGAAAATTATGATCATAGATGATGATGTGGATATTGGAAACATGCTTGAAGAGGCTCTTTCCAAGGCTTCTTACAGGGTCATTCGAGCTTATTCCGGAACGGAAGCCCTTATGGTTCTTGAACGGGAAAACCCAGATTTGATTCTTCTTGACCTCATGTTACCAGGCCTTTCTGGAGAGGATCTTCTTCCAAAGCTTAATAATACTTTAACCATCGTCATGAGCGCCAAAACCGATATAAATAATAAGGTAAATCTTCTTTATAATGGCGCCAGTGATTATGTGACTAAACCATTTGTAATTTCAGAGCTTCTGGCTAGAATTTCGGCTTTGCTGAAGCTTTCTTCCCAAAAGGGTATATCTCAATCTACACCAGATGATGATACTGATGATAACAAAGTTAAGGTTGGAAATCTGTGTCTGGATCTAGAATTTCTCACAATATCTGTAAGTGATTCTACAAATAATTCTACAAATGATTCTGCAGATATAAAGGAAGCCTCTCTAACCAGAACTGAAGCTGCCATATTAAATATTCTTATGCAAAATGCTAATCACCCTCTTGGCCGTAATACTATTCTGGATAAAATTAGCGATAGTACACCTGACTGCACCGAAAGATCATTAAAGCAGCACATAAGCAACATACGTAAAAAGATTGAGGCCCTGGATGGCATAGATCATATAGAAGCAATATATGGGATTGGGTTTAAATTCAATAACTGATAATTCATTCGACAATTTAATATCTCAACAAAATCGACAATTTAAATACCAACAAAATCGACAATATAAATACCAACAAAATCGACAATTTAAATACCAACAAAATCGACAATTTAAAATCCTGAAAAAATCTTGACAAAATCTTGACGATTCATTTACCACTTTCTTGACCAGAGAGTGGTATTCTTTTTTTGCTGTCAAGGATGAGGCTATGATCCCCCCAAATAATAATCATATCGAAATCTTTGAAATATGCAATTTAAGATAAATGGTATTAAAGGAAAGGCAGAAAAATTATGGATTACATTTTCAAGACTAACAACCTAAGTAAAAATTATGGAAAGTTTACGGCTCTAAAGGATGTAAATATGGAGATTCCCAAGGGTTCTATTTATGGATTCGTTGGTAAAAATGGTGCCGGTAAGACTACGCTTATAAGACTACTTTGCGGACTTCAGACTCCAAGCTCCGGTTCTTATGAACTTATGGGAATACAAAATGATAGTCCTGATATTCTGAAAGCAAGACGTCGCATGGGAGCAGTTGTTGAATCCCCTGCTATATATAAGGACCTTACAGCCAGGGCAAATATGATTCAGCAGTGCCTGATGCTGGGACTTCCTGATTTTAAAAATGTAGATGAATTACTTGAAATTGTTGGCCTGGCAGATACAGGAAAGAAAAAGGCCAAGAACTTCTCTCTTGGTATGAGACAAAGACTAGGTCTTGCAATAGCACTTTGCGGGAATCCGGACTTTATTATTCTAGACGAACCAACCAATGGTCTTGACCCTCAGGGAATTATAGAAATCAGAGAACTTGTTATAAAACTAAATAAAGAGAGGGGCATAACATTTCTCATTTCAAGTCATATATTAGACGAGCTTGCAAGAATGGCGACCCACTATGGTTTTATTGACAAGGGACATATAGTTCGCCAGATGAGCAATGATGAA
Organism: Eubacterium sp.; assembly: GCA_024696635.1. Classification (GTDB taxonomy): domain Bacteria; phylum Bacillota; class Clostridia; order Lachnospirales; family Lachnospiraceae; genus Eubacterium_Q. The sequence goes on from JAILGP010000048.1 coordinate 3,557, forward strand.
CTCAGAAATGAAAGCCGTAAATCTGTTCGAATGACCGTAAATGATACACAGCTTCTTGCTAAAGCTATTGATCCTTATGATTTCGAATATAAAATCATTGATAATAAAACTGCCGACATATATGAGGATATTAATTTCTCTGAAATGGCAAAGATATGCGATTCAACCGGATGCACAATCATAAAAATGGAAGAAAATGACGAAAGTCTGGAAAGCTTTTATTTATCCCTTCTCGGAGGAAGTGAAAATGTTTAGAATACTATACTCAGACACCAGGAAAATGATATATGACAGAAGCTTCCATACATGTCTTTTGATAAATATTTTTTATCAATTTTTCAGTGTTCTTGTACTTAAGTTAACCAATATATTATATCCAAGAATTATACTATACGCCGATGACGTTGCATTTAACTTTGGATCCTTCTCTATTTTTTTGATTTTTGCTTCCACCCTTATAACCACTGCCAGTGATTATTCCGATGGCTGCATAAGAAACAAGATTATATCTGGAGCCAGCCGTACAAGTATATACCTGTCAGGAGCCACATGTGGTCTTCTTCATGGAGTCATTCACTCTATGGCAGCCTGCATTACATCCATACTCTGTAACCTGATTTTCTCCCTTAAATGGAATACATATACGGTGCAGGAAATATCAGATTACTGGTTAATAATCACTCTTTCATGCATGGCTCTTGGAGTTTTTTCCACCACTCTGATCATTGTTCTGGGTGGTCACAAATCTTCATACGTGATTGGTCTTTCAATCGTTATTGCTATGAAAATCTTATCTCTGGATGTTTTGGATAAGCTTTACCCTGAAGAAGGCAAATGTACCTTAACAGGACTAAAGCTTGATCTATACCAGTTCATAGAAAAATACGTACCATTTTTATATACGATAGTAAGACCCCACTTTGGATTTTCAACATACATGTTAGGTGCAGGTGGATTAATCATAATCTCACTTATACTGGGACTAGTAATCTTTAACAGAAAAGAAATACGTTAATAATTTATATGACATGCGAGGAAAAAAATGAAAAATTTATATAAAGCAATTATGAAAAGAATAATCACAAATCCCTTTTTTATACTTGGATGTATAGCAGCATTTGCAATTACCCTAATCATTTCTTGGAATAATTCTCCAGTTCAGCTGCCTATCAGTGGTAACACAAATGACAAAATGATTTTTCTAAGTGCAGCAATCGTTGCATTTTTCACAATATTTGTTCCACTTCTTACTAATATAGAATATAGCGATGGCGTAATCAGAAACAAACTGATTTCAGGATACACCCAGGTTCAGGTTTACATAAGTTCACTTCTTGGACATATGACTGCTGCATTTATAATGTGGGCTGTCTACATGCTTGCTGGAATCCTGGCCGGGGCTGATATGACTGGAAAATTCATTTTCTCAAATATAGTCATTCTGGTAGCAATTTTAAATTATGTTGCAACCATGATGATTCTTGCCTTCAGACTTAGAAAAATGATTCCACTTGTTATAGGTGTTATGCTTGTATTTCAGCTTTGCTTCAATCTTGTAACTATTGGTAATCTCTTTATTTCCTTATCAAAGGGAACTCTTAATAAAATTATTGTTTTAATATATAACATACCTGCTCTCGGACAGTGGTTTTCAAATACCAGCTTGGGAGAAGAATTTAATAATCCGGGAAGACCTATTCAGCTCCTTATATCTATTGCTGTAATCATTATATGTACATTTATAGGAACCTTCAGACTTAATAAGAGGGATCTTACATAAAATTAGTTGCGATAAGTTTTTGAATTCCACTTCATTATAGAGAGGCATTGTTATGAAAAAGATAAAAATAGCTTGGTGGATTGGCATATGCATATTACTGGCCTATCTTACGACCTTATGCATATTAAGATTTGTTAATCCATTTACTGCTGAAAGAAAAATTGATGGTATAGAAAATATAGGTACCAGCTTCCAGGACTTTGAAATTCCTACAGATGTTAAGGTTGTCGGTATAGGCGAAGGCACTCACGGTAACAGTGAATTTCAAACAATTAAGCTTAGTGTCTTTCAGAAAATGGTCCAAAATGGAAGCTGCCACTCCATTGCATTTGAAATGACAGCTGGTCAGGCAGCCATAATAAATGATGCAATTCATAATTCCGACTCAGATCTTGAGGCTATTATGGCTGAAAATGATTACCCTATTTACGACACACAGGAAATTATAGATATGCTGACCTGGATGAGGGACTACAACATGGCAGTTCCTTATGAAGAGTCCCTGATATTCTACGGAGTGGATATGCAGGGGGGCTACCGGTCTCTGGAATATCTTCAGGGATTATGTAGTGATTCAGATGTCCTTAAATCAAATTTAAGTGAGGAGGAAATAAATCAGCTCATCTCCTACTCAACTGATAATAATGATTACGAAAATGATAAGGATTTCTTTACTAATTTAAGAGACAGATTTGCTGCAAATGAAGATTGTAACAGCAAGCTTATTGCAAGTCAGCTGGATATACTGATTCAATATATTGAGGCTCCAAGTTTCAATGAGAGTCCCGATAAATATGCAAACTATAGAGATTCATCCATGGCAAACAACCTTATGACATATTATAAAATCGAAGAGGCAAGGGGCTATGGACAGATTCTGATCACTGCTCATAATGGACACGTTATGAAGGGTAATGCCAGTGCTAATGGTTATGGTGATTCCTCAACAATGGGTGGCAGAATAGATGAGCTTTTTGAAGGAAGCTACTTCTGCATAGGTACAGATTTTTATAAAGGAGTTGTTAATATTCATACAGCAGGTACATTTGACGACCAATACGAAAGAGCTGACCATGAATTCTGCAGTGATGACCCTCTTGCATATCAGGCAAAATATTTCAATGATAATATATACTGTCTTGATTTTACCAAGATAAATGAAAGTCAAAAAAATATTTACAATATAATTCACGACTATACATTTACAGGTATGATCGGCGAAGGCTACAATCCTGCAAATGATATAAATAAATCCGAAAGAATTAAAATAATTCCTGCTGACAGATATGATGCAATGATTTATTATTATGAGGTGACACCTATTGATCCAATTAATTATTAAAAGGGATTAGCTTATGAAATATCTTCTTATAATAAGTATCGTGATAAATATCATTTTACTCTTCAAAATAATTGCAATGAGAATATCAATAAAAGAGCTCCGAGTCGACTATGCCGAAAGGAGCTCTTTACATACCAACACCCTGCTCAGAGTTTCAAGCCGCGATAAAGAGATATGCCGTCTTGCCACAACTTTGAACAAGACTCTGACCCAGCTGAGAGATTCTTATAACAGCTACAAGCACGGAAATAGCGAGATAAAAACTGCTATAACCAATATTACTCACGACCTTCGCACTCCGCTTACAGCAATCCTTGGCTACCTGGAAATGTGTGAGGACCAGGAATATGATGAGGCAACTGGAAGATATTTAACCATAATCAAGGAAAGAGCTCTTCATATGAAGAAGCTTACGGAAGAGCTTTTTGAATATTCAATCTTGTCAACCAGAGAAATCTCAGAATCAAAAGAGGATGTCTTTATAAATCAGGTTTTAGAGGACTGTATCATGAACTTCTACCCTGCCTTAAGCGAAAGGGGAATACAGCCAGTTTTAAATATTACCCAGGAAAAAATCATAAGATCCCTCTACCCTTCTTATGTAGAGAGGATTATCTCAAACCTGCTGAATAATGCTGTTAAATATAGCGATGGAGACCTGGAGGTATCCTTATCCGATAATGGTAGACTCACAGTTTCAAACTCCGCCAAGAACCTTTCCCTGGTTGAAGTAAACAAACTCTTCGACCGCTTCTACACAGTAGAAAATGCTCGCAACAACTCAACTGGACTTGGACTATCCATAGTAAAACAATTTGCCGAGCAGATGGACTGTCCAATTAAGGCCGACTACAAAAATGGCAAATTATACATAGAAATTACATTTTAATTTACCAAAGGGGTCTGACCCTTTTGGCAAATTTACCATTAGGGTCTGACCCCTTTGGCAAATTTTATCGTTATAATGACTGCGATTATAGGAAGTATTATGACATTTATGAGCATGAGCAGCATTGTTGTAGGTATGGTACTTCCCATAAATAGTGAAAAATATGAGCCATAAAGGTTAAACAATATATGCAGAATAATTCCAGGCCACAGTTTTCCAGTCTTCACTCTTACATATGCCCACACAAGGCCAATGATAAATGTACCAAACATCTGTGGAATTCCCTGTGATATAACATGTGGCAACGCAAAAAGTATAGCCGAAATGATAATCCCAGGCTTTACCCCTATCACAAGAAGCCTGTCCAGTAAAATCTTTCTGAATAAACACTCTTCTATAATCGGGGCGAATCCCAGAAGAATTATCAAATAATACCACCAATATTCACCAAATATCTCTTCCTTTGAAATTCCGCTTGGTCCATGTCCCAATATATTAAGTATAATGGTGCTTATCACTATTACAGGCATAGAAAAGCCTTCCTGAACTGCAAATGCCTTAAACAGGCCTGACACCCTAAGTACTCCATCATCATTTAAGAAAGTACCCCTACTATCCAGTCCATCCTCATAGGAATATTTATCCATTCCTTTCAAAATAAGATATATAAGAGGAAGCCCGATAATATAGGGAACTATCACTGATGACAAAAGCATTTCCAATATATAAGGTACTTTACCAGATAGCTTATCTCCCACCAAAAAATCAAATCCAAAATGAATTATCAGCCATAATATATATGCTACTACGACCCTGCTTATTACCAAAAAATTATTCTTCTTCATCCCATGAATGCTCCTTCTTGAATTCTTGAAGAGCATCATTCATCTTATCTGTTCCAGCCTTGTCAATTAAATATTGTATGATCTGTGTAAATGTAAATACTATCAGGAATATTCCTGCATAAACAAGAAGCAGCGAAAAACTTGGAATAAAACCTTCCACCTTAGCCAGATTCATGGCAAGTATCAGGGCAATTATTAAATTGATGGGCATAAATATAATATTTTTTAAAATACATGGTTTATCAAGCGCCCATTTTGTTTCATCAATCATTATCCTAAAGAAAACATTTATACCAATCATAAAAAATGCGATCCAAATCTTCACCAGACTACCAGGTTCAATCCACGAGCCAACAATACTGGAATAAATACCAATGAATAAAATGCTCATTGAAAAACAGATGGCGGCAATAGATATAGCTTTTCTAAAATTATTTATTATTTTTTTTCTTTTTATCTCATTACTATTCATATTATTAAGCTCCTATGACGGCCTTGAAATCAGCCACATAATTTCTTGAAACGATCACCCATTCCCCATTCCTTAGCTTTAGCTTTAAACGCCTGGAGTTTTCAGGTGATATATGCTCCACTGCTTTTACATTTACAATAAGAGATTTTGAAATTCTCACAAAATGTCTATCCTTCAGCTCATCCTCCAGATCATAAAGAGTTTTCTTAACTCTGAATACATCAGAGGAAGTGTAGGCGAAAACATATCTCTCCACAGCCTCGAAGTAAAGGACCTTGGAGATAAACACCGGCGCTTTATCCCCATTATCCTTTTCCCCCATCAGCATAGTACCGGCAGCACGGATGGAATTAATAATATTTTCCACATCATCATTACGTTCCCTGCACCTGATCTCCACCTCAGTTTCGGAAATATTCATTTTGTCCTTAACAAATAATTTCAATTATTGCCTCCATAACTATTTATACAAAGCACCCGGCATAAAATCAATCAAATAGGAATAAGCGGTACATTTGCCTGAATAAGATGCCAAAATATTTACCAGATTTCAAAAAAAAGGCCTGCCAGCGGTGATAGCACAATCATTATTACTGAAAATGTAAATGACGAAACCGATAAAAGCGTTGCTCTCTGGTCCGACGGGAACATTTCCTGTAATTTTGCACCAGTCCTTATTTCAATGGCGTCATCTGCCATAGAGGATAAAAATCCCCCAAGGACCATAAGAATCGCAATCCCCGTATGCTCCAGCAAAACTCCTGCCAAAACACCAAGAATACATATAATAAATACGCTTACATACCTGGCCTTTTTCGCCTTAACGATAAGCCTTGCTCCCACAATGCCACCAAGCTGCATGATAAAAAGGGCTGCTCCAAGGTAGAGAT
>JAILGP010000051.1 GCA_024696635.1 Eubacterium sp.
CAATTCGAAACTTCAAAAATGGAAAATATCTCTCTTTTGTTATAAAATAGAATAAACTATTATCTTCTAACGGATTAACCATTGTACCATCATCCCACCTTATAAATACAAAAGAATTATCATAAGCAAATCTAATAAAATCACACTCTGTCTTTTTATCCATATAATAGTTTATCTGTTTTGACATTCAAAATATCCTCCTTAATAATCAAATACTATTTCACCAATATCGCTATTATAAGGTAAAAAATAAATCGGTGCCCCGTTATAATCACTTGAATTCATAATATCTTCAATTGCCTTTGATTCCCTTGTTATAACCGTACCATTTTTATTAACTTTACCAACTTGATATATTGCGACAACTTCACCATTTTTATTATATTCAACAGCATCAGCATATCTATAAGCTTTAGTCCCACCTGATGTGTCAAATTTAACTTCATTTCTTATATAATTTCCTTTCCCTTTTGGAGTAATAGATTCAATCACCTTCTGATGAGCAGGTCCTCCCTTTTTCCCATACGGATTAGGAACGTTACTTCCACCCTTACCAATATTTCCACTTGAGCCTCCATCGGTGGTCTTAGTTGATCTTCCTGTTGCCGTTTTACCAGCAGTGCTACTACCATCTGAGGTTGAAAGATTTGAGTCATCGCCATCAATTTTATTACCTGGTAATTTGACAGATCCAGAATTGTCCTTTGCAACTCTTGTTGCTTCTAGCTTAATAGCATTAGCAGCATATTCAAGTTTTTCCTCAAGGTTTGTATATTTTTGAAGATCTGAGGCTAAAGCTTTTCCAAAAGAAGCTGTTGCTGCAAGACCAAGACCTATCTCTCCCAACTGAAGGAAGAAGTTTACATCTATATCTTTTCCTTCGTAGCGTATGTGTCTATGAGATTAGCTATCTTTTTCCTACATGATAATCATAATAAATAAGTAAAAAATCAAGACCTCTTAATTGCTATTTAATATACTTTTTATCAACAGCATAATAGTTTATACCAGCACAAGAAGGTATATTTTCATCTAAAATATCAGTTTTTAAACACGAAAAATGTTTTAATTCAGGTAAATCCTTAATAAATTCTATACTTTTTATTGCCCCACAATTAAATATTTTAATAGATTGTAATAATTTGTTATTTTGCAACACTTCCAAATCACTTATTTTTTTACAATTCTCAAAAGTTATACCCTCAAGATTTTTCACATCATTAATATTATTTATACTGGATAGCTTATTTAAATAATAAAAGCTAACATTAGTTAAATTTTGCAATACGCCAATTCCCTCTAATGATTCAATCGAAGATTTTACAAGCATAAGTGTTTCTAATTCATTAAAGACAGATAAATCCTTTAATGATTTGCTCTTAGGATTATAATTATCTAATCGGAGATTCTTTAAATACAATAAAGAGGTAAGATTTATATAATTCTTATTCCAACTCCCAAAAAAAGATTCAAGATTTTGAAAGCAGGATAGATCAACAATACAATCAATATCTTGAAGAATAATTTCTTTTAGATTTCTAAGTTCATATAATCCATCTATTTGATTGATTTTATTACTATATATATTAATGCTTGTTATATTAGGACACTCTTTTATAAAATCTAAATCATTTAAAGTATAATACAAATCACAAATATACAACTTAGATACACTTTTATCTTTTATATATTGAACGCATTCTGAAATTCTATTGCTATCCATTATCATTGTATCGCCATTGAATTTAAATTGAGCGTTAATATCATCCATTAATCTTCCTCCTTTACATTATTCCCATATTTCTGTTCATATTTCTTTTTACCTGGACTTTCAATAACATTATAATTATTAGGATCTTTGGGACCACCAATTTCTTTAAGTTTTAAATATTCATCAATAAACGCGTCATCATTTGACGCAGCAGGTTCCCATACCTTATTTACTACAGGATCATTATTAATCTTAGATCTATATTTAGCCGATTGTTCCATTCTTGCCTGTGAACCCTTTCCAACATATTTCTTTCCACTTTCAAATGTAATTACATATGATCCTGTTTCATTTTTTGCACCACTCCCTCCCTCGGTTGCACTTCCTGCTTCCGATTTACCTGAAGAGCAAGAGCCATCTGAGGTTGAAATATTTGAGTCATCGCCATCTATTTTATTACCTGGTAATTTGACAGATCCAGAATTGTCCTTTGCAACTCTTGTTGCTTCTAGCTTAATGGCATTAGCAGCATATTCAAGTTTTTCCTCAAGGTTTGTATATTTTTGAAGATCAGAGGCTAAAGCTTTTCCAAAAGATGATGTTGCCGCTATTCCAAAGCATATCTCTCCCACCTGCAGGAAGAAGTTTGCATCTATTTCTTTTCCTTCAGTAGCATATGTGTCTATGAGATTAGCTATCTTTGTTCCTGTTATATATGCCGTTACTCCTGTCGCGGTTCCAGTTCCGACCAGCTTTACAAACTTCGCGGCATTGGTTACATACCTACCGAACTTTCCTAAATGAGTACTGATTTTTGCAGCTGTACCCACCAAATCGCATCCTGGTAACATGAAAAGCACAGACATCGCTGCATTTTTCCAATCACCCTGATATAAATAATAAGCAGCATTACATGCATCAAATACGGGACCAACAACTGGAAGTAATCCAAATAGATCCAAAAACGTATGTGCATCAATATTTGAAATAGCTTCTTGTATAATATTATAAATACTATTAATTGTTCTAAGCGTTTCTACAAGCTTGCTTAAACCAAACGGATCTGTATAACATACCGGATTGCCTTCAACATAACTATATCGATTTAGACTTTGACTGTTTTCAATCCCCCCTGATAAAACATCCTGATTAATAAATCTTTTAATCTCTGTATTATAGTATCTCTGTCTCATGTATAAAAGAGTATTATCATCAGTAATAACACCCACTTCCCCATTAAACAGAAACCTTAAAGTTGTAGTATTATTAAGCTCCTTTATCGATACTTCTTTAGAACCACCTACATCATAAATGTAAAGCAATTCCCCGTAAGTTCCATATGCGGATCTGTATACTGAGTTACCAGACTTATCTGTAATAAGCGTTGTATTTCCTATATGATTAAAATGATATAATCTTATAGATTCCTGATATCGATCATATAAAAGACCTGTACCATAATAATAGTTCGTTACTATTGAACTCTGTTCTGAAGTTTCACCATCAGAGATTTTCTTATTCTTTATAATCTGCAGAGTTCTCGATATAACATAAACCTTATCAGTTACATATTCTTCTGTATAATTATTATTTTCAACTTTATACCTATAATTTTCTGCATCATAAAAGTATTTATTGTCCCCTGCAGAAATAAGACGATTTCTTGCATCATAATTAAACTCGACCATTTCTCCATCGAGCGGACCATAAATCATATTACCATCTGCGTCATATTTTAAAGCTATACCATTATATTCGATAAGTCTATTTGACTCATCATACTTCATCTCGGTACATTTATACTTTATCTCACCCAACTCATCTAAATATTCTATATCATCTTCTGCACCAACGCCAGATGATTCTTTCATATAATACGAATATCCAACTTCTTGTTGTGCTTCGACAGAATCATTTATCTGTCCTTCAATAATAGATAAAATATTACCATAAGAATCATAAGTGTATTTATAGCTTTGCAACAAAGCCCCTGAAGATGACTTATCAACTATCTCAAGAAGATTGCCAACATCATCATATGTTCTATTCTCTACACTTCCATCAGGTCTTGTTAGCTTAATTAAATTCCCTTCATTATCATATTCATATGTAGTTTTATTATTTGCCTCGTCAAGTACGCTTGCTAATGTGCCATCAAGATTATAACTATATCTGACAATTTCACCACCAGGATATGTAAGCGAAATAATATTTCCAAGTTCATCATATCCATACTTTATAGTACGCCCATTAACGTCAGTACATTCGACAACTCTATTCATAGAATCATATTTCCTAATTATTGAACCATTATCATCTGACACTTTAATCAGATTTCCATTGGCATCATATTCGTAAAAAATGACTCCAACCTCATCAATCTGCTTAATAATTCTACCATTAGAATCATAAACAAATTCAGTTTTTTGTCCTCGTGCATTGGTAACCGTATTAACATTACCAAACTCATCATAAGTATAAGTTTTAACAGCCCCTATAGCATTTTTTTCACTTATTAAGTTTGATGCGGAATCATAAATATAACTTGTAGTACCTCCCATTGCATCTGTAACAGAAGTAACATTTCCTAAATTATCATAAGTCTGACTTGTTATATTTCCAGAAGGATCAATAACTTCAAGAAGACGTCCTGCCTTATCATACTTATAATTTGTTACATTTTCCGAACTATTACTTCCTATAGTTTTTTCAACAGTTTTTATAAGATTTCCATTTATATCATATATATGTTCAATCTCGTTTGTAAGAGTTTTTTCGAAAATCACTCTACCCATCGAATCATATTTATACTGTTCTGTTTTTATACCCTTTTTATTTGTTACAGATATGAGATTATTTTCCGAATCATATTCATAAAAATTCTTATTACCAAATTCATCAACAGATGCTATAAGATTTCCAACTTCATCGTACTCATTTCTGGTAACAATTTTCTTACCATCAACAACTACTGATGCTTCTTCAATATCCCCTATAGCATTATACTTCATGTCAATCTTTAAACCATTTGGATAGGACTTGGAAACCAGATTACCAATCGCATCATATTCATATGCTGTCTTATTCCCATTAGCATCAATATCCGCTATCTTTTCACCAAATATATTATATTCCGATTTAAAAGAATTACCCAAAGCATCCGTCTTCTCAACAAGATTTTCTTTATCATCATATATATAATTTAATTTCACTCCACCAGATGATATAGCAGTAATATCTCCATCTTCGTAGGATATATCAGTGATTAAACCAGTACTTGAAACAATTTTATTAAGATTGTCATATAAATATTCATAATTCGTAGTATTACCATTGGCATCTGTCAACGAATTAATCTTTCCATCATTTGTATAAGTTATCTCTTCCTCTGTTCCATCAGCATAATTAATTCCAATTATTCGATTACGATCATCATATTCATATTTTTCTTCACTACCATCAGGTAATATCTTTTTTAATAGATTTCCGAGTTTATCATATTCATATGAATATACACTTCCATCAGGATATATTGTTTTGCATAATCTTCCAACAGCATCATATTCAAATTGAGTTATATAACCCAAAGAATCCTCTTTTGATATCATATTTCCAAATATATCATATTTAAATACCGAACTATTGCCTCGGGCATCCGTCATTTTTGTCAAATGACTCATGTCATCATATTCGTATCTTGATACATTACCAAGAGCATCAGTTTTTGAAATAATATTACCAACACCATCATAAGAATAAGATGTCTTATTACCTAATTCATCTATATATCCAGTGTATCTACCATTTTCAGATTCAAAATACTTCGTTCCTTTTCCATCCAATTGGATAGATGTAATAATATTATTACTATCATATGTATACTTAAATGTTTTACCCTTAAATGTTCCCTCAGCAAGGTTACCTGCTTCATCATAATAATATTGAGCAGAATCTTCCCCTGTACTAATTTGTTCAATTTCGCCATTATCAGAATAGGCAAGGTTTATCTCTGCACCATCATTATTATCATTAACACTAATAAGATTTCCATTATCATCATAATCATATCTCATATTAGTACCATCATCAGATTTTTCTATCAAAAGATTATCTAATTCGTCATATTCATAATATGTATTGATACCCTTTTCCTTATGATGTATAGCTCTGCCTTTAGCATCTGTAACAACTTCTATAGTTTCATCAGATACATCTCCCTTTATTTTAGACATTATATGAGTTCCACCATCATCAAGATCTTCATAACTAATCTCAATAACCGTACCACTTAAGTCTATCTGATTTATAGTCCTTCCAATTTCATCATATTTATTTTCAATAATGAGATTTCCATTTGTATCAGTTGATTTTATAATTCTATTACTATCATCATATTCATAGTGTGTTACATTACCTAATACATCTGTGATACTAACAAGCTTACCATCATTATAATCAACCGATGCAATTCTTCCATTATCATCTGTAACACTTATTAAATTTCCGTAATCATCATAATTTAAAATAATCCTGATTCCAGATAATTGTTCTTTAATTATAGTTTGATGTTCAGTATGAGAAATCTCAGTCAAAGAACCATCTTCCATCTTAATAGATATCAGTTTCCCATTTGTATCATAGCCATATTCAGCACCATTAGGCGCCATTAATGTATACGAACCATCAGTATGTTTTGTAAGCACAAAGCCTTCCATTCCGTGCGATATACTTACAAAGCTAATATCAGTAGATATGTCATATTCATCAAGATTAATCTCTATAAAATCTTCAGATTCTGTAATATCACCTTCATCTGTTTCTACTTCATCTACTTCAGATTCATCTGTTTCTACTTCATCTACTTCAGATTCATCCTTAATATTGGGATTCTCATTTTGGACATAATATTTTCCTTCATATGAATCTTTACTTATAAATGCAACCTTAGCCGAAGGATTCAACTGGTAAAATATCATACCATTCTCTTCAATTATTTTTGATTCAAAATTATTTGACCATCCATAACCACATTCTCCTCTATACTCTGAGAGTTGAGAATCATATGTCAAATCCAAAGACAAGGTGTTTTTTCCTATAAGAGTCATCAAATTAACATTATCAGTATAAGATCCTGTGGTTAAATCAATCGGATCGCCAATATTAAGATATGTATCTTCTTCTTTATACGATGTACGTATGATCTTAGATACATGAGACGGAATAGGTGCAACTCTTACATTTACACCAAGGTTATCCCCTTCTATTACTTCTACTAAAGATTTAATAAGCTTGAAATACTCTTTTTGGCAATCTCCCCCAAACACAATCCCATCACTATCCGATGAATATTGCCAAGTTCCATATATTGTTTGACCAGGATTTAAAGTAGGTATTGTAATAGTATCTTCACCACTCAACACTGGTGTCTGATACACTTGTTCACTCTTTGAAACAGTAAAATTTCTACCTGAATAATTAATATCCGTTTCAGTAATAAAACCAGAATAATAATCCATAATATAGGTAACACTCTTGTCTTTTACATGCTCATAATCACCAATGCTTGTTGTAAAATTATAAAGAGGTTCATCGCCCTTATTTGTAATTGCATACTGAATATAATACTCTTCGCCAATATATGCAGCCGATTCAGGCATTACTGTAATTTCAACATCTGCAGAATTTACCTCCATCACAGCCTCTGCCTTAAATGATTTAGAAACAGGAACATTAAAAGGAGTCAAAATTCCGTTGAAATAAGCTTCTATATCATATTTACCAGTTTTATCACCCTTTAAAGTCCAACTAACAGATTCTGATTTTTGACCAGCAATATCCCCCATATCATAGGTTAATTTTTGACCAGATGCAGTCCCCGTTTCAATCTTTTTTTCCTCATCCAATACAGCAAGAGATACACCATCAGGTAAAACAATAGTTCCTTTTGAATCCTCAATAACATATTTAGAATCCGCATTATTAATAATAGTTAGCGTAGCACTATACATAGTTTTAAGCCAGGATATAGACTGTGTTGTATGTAGAATTGCAAAAACCGGTAAAGAATATACACCCCCGCTACCACCGCAATCAATAACATTAATAGCATAATTAAAATTAGGGCCACCAAATTTATTTTTTCTTTTGTCCTTTTCTTTATTCCCTGTCCCAAAACCACCAGGTTTCACATCATCCCCGGTATCAATCTTATATTCCCCCTCTATTATCTCAACTACAACAGGAATAGGAATTTTTTGAAATGTAAGAGTAGTCTTAAAGGTGAAAGTATTAATATTTGCCGGATCTGAAAGATCCACACCCGAATCTACAATTTCCTGAAGACTCATTCTATGCACTTCAAAATCACCAACAACAACTTCCCCACTAGAAAGCTTTATAGTTTCTTCAGAGATTTTCATATTGTTGATTTTGTATTCTTTTTCTTCAGGTAGATAACCCTCTTTAAAAGCAGCAATTTTATATGTTCCCGCCTTATAACATAAAGAAATCTTTCCATATGCATCCGTCATGAAGGTAGTATCGCTGTCAGCTCCAGAATTAATATATACATAAGAATAAGGAATAGGATTACCACTATAATCAACTACCGTCAAATTACATATCCCATTACCCGATTCTTCTTTTACCTGTACTTCAATTGTTTTTTCAGATAAATTACCAGCATAATCCGACAAAGTTAGTTTTACATCATATGTACCAGGCTCTGTATATTTATATCTAGGTCTAGCACCTGTTATAACATCGCCATTACCCATATCCCATTTAAAACTTTTTATTCTTACATTATCTGTACAATTTCCTCCATCAAGCAATACTTCCATACCAACTATAGTCGTTATTTTATCTGGAGTTACAATAGTCGGAGCAACCAAGTCTATATCTGAAGCAATCGCATTAACTATCTCTGTCCAAGAATAATTTCCAACCGAATCATATACCTTTGCAGCATATCTATAGGCTGTATGTGGAACAACATCAGTATCAGTAAATCTCACACATCTCTTTCCTATTTCCCCCTTCACATCCTCTTCCATACTTAAGGTGACTTTTTCTATATTAATGGCATTATCAAAAAAGAATGTATTTTTACCACTTTTAGATAATTCACACCTATATATTTCGTAATATGATATATCAGATTCAAATATCTCTCTCTTCAAATCAACATAATTTTCAAAATTACCACCTAATGCAGATATATCTGCTTTAGGGGGAGTTTTATCTAATATATACTTATGGAAATAATCGTCACTAATATTACCGTTCCTGTCTTCACATATTGTTTTAAATTGAATTTCACCCTCTGGCTCATTTTTTAAATCCGCAGCAAATGAAACCATAGCACTTCTTCCAGATACAGATGTCTCATTAATCATTACCCATGTATCATTATCTTTAGTTTTATAATAAGTCCTTACATAACTTAATGCAGAATTATCTGTAACTATGATAGAAAAATCAACACTTTTCCCTACTTTATTATTATTAGGGGATACACCTTCTACCTTAGGTCCTGTTTCATCAGGAATTGCTGTAGCAAAAGAAACTTTGGATTTAGAAGATTCATTACCAGCCTCATCCACAGCCGTAATATAATATGCATAACTTTCCCCACTCTCAATATCTGCATCAAAATAATTAAGCGACGCACTATCCATTACTTTTTTAAAGATTCCCTGCTCCATTTCAGCCCTATAAACCTTATAGGCAACAATATCATCTTCAGAGCCCTCATCCCATTTAACACTTATATATCCATCAAACGCTCTAGCTGATACGTTGTCTATGATTTCAGGTGCCGTCCTATCTATAATATATTCCATCACAATATCCGAACCGTCTGATATCAACTGATTTTTATTACCAGCTTCATCCCACGCTTCGAATTTAATATATATTTTACCTTCCGGATATTTTTCTTCATCTGAAATATCTAATGTATATTCAAATGTTTCTGCTGAACTATTTCCTTCAATTGATGCTATTTCTTCAAATAACTCACCATCAAAACTAAGACTCCATTTTCCAATTGCAGCCTTATAATTATCAGTAACAGACATACTAAGGGGTATTGAATTTTTCAATCTTCCCTGAACAGGATAAACCGCAGTTATACTTGGAGAATTAGCATCAGCCATCGTATTAACAGATACAATTTCAGAGTAATCCCCTTTATTTCCAAGAGAATCCACTCCACAAACCCTAAACGAATATTCCTCTTCAGGAGATAAGCCGCTGATTGTGCATCCTGTTACCCCAGTTTCTTTTATGACCTCTTTAAATACATCACCCTCTTTTTGTTCAATTGAAAAATATGAAAAGTCCTCATCATCTACATCTTCCCACATTAATTGAACAAAAGTTGAGCCCGCATTTGTATTTGTTATATTTATTTTTTCTATTCCATTATTATCTATTTCATATCTATTATAAAATTTATCTTCACATTTATTGCCCGAACTATCAATTGCTATTGCAGCAATAT
>JAILGP010000177.1 GCA_024696635.1 Eubacterium sp.
AATATAGTTTGTTTATTAATAGGCTGTATTGGCACATTTTTGTTAATAATCAATATATAATTTTTGTATATATTAAAAAGTTTTATTTTTTATACTATATTAAGAGGCTTTGTTTGTGTTATAATAACCACGGCTGTTTTATTTTGAAAGGAGAAATGGCTTTGGAAAGTTTATGAAAGCTTAGCGCCACAGCGTTGGGCAGGGATACAATATGACCTTAATTCTGGATAAAAGTGGCCAGGTGAAGAATTCATATATTTATTAAAACCTATTCCTGTTTCAAACGTCGACGAGGTGGGGAGTTATCGAAAACTCGGCGGATGCTCCTCCGGACAAGCACATTCGTAATCCATAGTTTTAAAAGCTAGGGTAACCGTAGTCACAGAGAGCTATGGAAGGTGCATAAGACTATAAATTTTAAACATCAAAATCTTGTGAAAGGGACTACTTATCCCCTTTGCTTCTTTTGATGTTGTTTAGTTTGTTTGCACGAAAGGAGAAAATAAAATGTGCGGAATAATTGGATATACAGGTCAGGAGTCTGCTGGAGATATAATAGTTAATGGACTTAAGCAGCTGGAATATAGAGGCTATGATAGTGCAGGTCTGGCTGTGATGGATAGTAAAACTGGTATAGTTCTTAAGAAAAGAACAGGCCGAGTTGAATCATTGGCAGAGGCAGCTAAGGAATCTGGGATTATTGGCTCAGATGCAAGTTGTGGAATAGGCCATACAAGATGGGCTACCCATGGTGGAGTTACAGAGGCCAATGCTCATCCTCATCGTCAGGGACAGGTTACACTTTGCCATAATGGCATTATTGAAAATTATAAAGAGCTTACAAGTGAATATGGACTTAAAAATTCACTTAAGTCAGAGACAGATACAGAGGTTGTTGCTGCGCTCTTGGATAAGATGTACGAGGGAGATCCTTTTAAGGCTATTAAGAGGACAGTGGATTTGCTGGCAGGTTCATTTGCACTTTGCATAATGTTTGATGATCAGCCAGGAAAGATATTTGCAGTAAGAAATGTAAGCCCTATGGTGGCTTCAGCTTTTGAAGGTGGTTCTATTATTGCATCTGATCTTACAGCAATCATAAATTTCTCAAAGAATTATTTTGTGGTCCCTGAATATCACGTACTTACTCTTTCGAAGGAAGGTATCAGGGTACAGGATCTTAAGGGAAGAGATGTTAAACCTGAAATTCTTACAGTTAACTGGGATATTAAGTCAGCCCAGAAGGGTGGATATCCACATTACATGCTGAAGGAGATAAATGAACAGCCAGAGGCACTTGAAAGAACTGTAATGCCAAGAATCCAGGATGGACTTCCATTTCTTGAAGATGATGGCATAGATGATGAGGTTCTGATGAATCTTCAGAATATAGTGATTGTTGCCTGTGGTACAGCTATGCATGCAGGAATGGTTGGTAAGTCATTTATAGAAACAAGACTTAGAATTCCAGTAAATGTAGAAATAGCATCTGAATTCAGGTATAAAGATCCTATTATAGATGATAAGACCCTTACTATAGTAGTTTCTCAGTCAGGAGAAACAATTGATACATTAGAGGCTCTTAGACTTGCAAAGAAGAAGGGCAGTAAGGTGCTTTCAGTTGTAAATGTAAAGGGTTCAACAATAGCTCGTGAAAGTGACTATGTACTTTATACTCATGCGGGTCCTGAAATAGCAGTGGCAAGTACAAAGGCTTATACAGTTCAGATAGCTGCTATGTATCTGCTGGGTGCCAGACTGGGACTTGTAAAGGGAGTAATGTCTGAGGATGATGCAAGAGAATTTATGAAGCAGCTTCAAGGTGTTGGGGAACTTATGACCAAGACTCTTGAGAATTCTGATACTATCAGAGGAATTGCAAATCATATCAAAAAAGATACAGATGTTTTCTATATAGGAAGAGGAATTGATTATACACTTAGTCTTGAGGCATCACTTAAGCTTAAGGAAATATCCTATATACATTCAGAGGCCTATGCGGCTGGAGAACTTAAGCATGGAACAATAGCTCTTATATCAGAGCAGATACCGGTTATAGCAATAGCAACCGAAGAACATGTTTATGCAAAGGTTATCTCTAATGTTAGGGAGGTAAAATCCAGAGGTGCATATGTAATCCTGATTTCTCAGGAAGGAAAGGAAGAAAGTAAAGAGGTTTGTGATAAGCAGCTTTATATACCTAAGTGCGATAGTGTATTTGGAGTATTTGCTACAGCTGTAATACTTCAACTGATAGCATATTATACTTCGGATGCAAAGGGACTTGATGTTGACAAGCCAAGAAATCTGGCTAAATCTGTTACAGTTGAATAAGAATAAAAATATATATTAGACAAGTTTCAAATAAAAAATAAATCGTGCATTAGAATCATGTGTGTGCTATACTTCAATGCAGATTTGAGTGATTTATCATGAAAGGGGATTTTGAGATGGAATTAGATATCAAAACAGTGTCATTCGGTGGATATGATAAGAAAGCTACAGAAACTTATATTGCTGAGAAGAGCAAGGCTTATGAGGATGAAATAGCAAAGCTGAAGGAAGATGCTACTAAGCTTAGTGAAGCTGTTAAGGGTCTTCAGCAGATGAGAGAAGCCAACATGAGCGAATCCAAATCTACTATAGAAAATCTTCAGTCAATTAATGAAGAGCTTGAGACAGAGGTTAATAAGCTTAAGCTGGATTTGGAAATGTATAAGAAAAAAGAAATTGAATCTGCTACACAGTATGAATCTATTTCAAGAACCCTTCTTGCTGCCAGAGTAAATGCTGATGAGCTTACTCAGAAAACTGAAGCTGAATGTGAAGCAAAGATGAGTGAAACAACAGCTCAGTGCAAGGCTATGATGGATGATACTACATATAAATGTAAGACAATGATGGATGAAACTAATTCACGTTGTGAACAGCTTAAGAGTGCTACAGAGTCTGAATGTGACAGACTTATTTCTGAGACACAGAGCAGCTGCCAGGAAAAGAAGGAAAGCACTTATGCAGAGTGTGAAAGTCTTAGAAGAAAGACAAGAGAAGAGACTGACCGCCTTAATAATGAGACACAGTATAGATGTGATAATCTTAAGGCTCAGACAGAGTCTGCATGTGAAAGACTTAAGAATGATACAATTACTGCTTGTGATGAGCAGAGAGCTAAGGTTAATGAGGAAAGCGAGCAGAAGAGAGATCGTCTTAAGAAAGAATTCGAGGCTATCGGCGGATATATGACTCAGGTTAATATGGCTCTTAATCAGATTAGTCTTTCGATTGAACAGTTCTCTGATCCTCTTGAAGGATTAAAGTCTTCTGTTATTGATACAAAGAAGCTTACAGAGCGTTTATCTGGTAATTTAGATGATGCAGACGATGAAGAAGGAATGACTGAATAATTAATTACTTGTCTAAAGCTTTAATTATGAAATTTAATTATGAAATTTGATTAATTATATGATTATATTAAATTCGTGATTATATTAATTATAATTTAATAATATTTTTAAAAGTGTATATGCGAATACATTTAATTAAAACAATATAAATATTTATCGGGTAGCCTGGGGTTGGATATACCCACTCCTCACTACCCGATGATTTTAGGTTAAATCGGGGGAAAGGAATATGCAGGACTTCAACACTAATGATACCCATGAAACTATGGCCCTAACAACAGAATTCCTTAAGAATAATCAGGTTGATTCTCTTATCAGGAGTTTTGCTGCTATTTGTGAGCTTTATACTGTTGTTTTGGATATCAATGGAAAGGTCTTGCTTCAGCCGGATGGTCCGGTTCCCTTCCTTGGAGAATTCTATGAGATGGTTCGCAATCCAAAGTATAGAGATACTTATGATGATGTGACCAGGAGTCTTGCTGAATCCGGACAGACTATGTTTGGTGAAGTGGATGATGGAAATAGGGAATCCAGGTTTGCGGCGGCTCCTATATTTTTAGATGGTGTTTATCTTGCTACATGGATTCTTTATGCAGAAAATCAGTTCCAA
Source organism: Eubacterium sp. (assembly GCA_024696635.1). Classification (GTDB taxonomy): domain Bacteria; phylum Bacillota; class Clostridia; order Lachnospirales; family Lachnospiraceae; genus Eubacterium_Q. Next base: position 4,015 of record JAILGP010000177.1, read on the forward strand.
AGTCAGAAGCTTTTTAAGGCCTATGAACACTTTGGAAGAACTGCTGCTTCTTTATCTCATTTGATAACTAACATTTCCAGGAGTAATCAGATAAGTGAGAAGGAAGAGGAGGTTCAAAAGCAGCTTAAATTTGAACATGAATCCAGAGTCATAATGAGTGATATACTTGAGGCTGTTTCGGGTGGAGACAAGAAGGGCTATGGTGAGCTATACGAAAGAGTGGGTAAGCTCATGGATGTAGATTACATGGTCTATTATGCCATAGATGATAATCGTCCTGGATATATGAAGCTGGTGGATTATTGGTCAAGGACTGGTAAGAGCGCTCAAGCTGAAAATGGTTTTACCTGGGACAGGGATCATTATAATATAGAACTCCAGAACAAAATAAAAAAAGAGGGACTCTTTATTGATAGTAACAACATGACTAACCAGATGAGAGTGGAAATTTTCGAGGGTAAGGTTAAGGCCGTAATGGTTCTTCCTATATATACCTCTGGTGTTTATCATGGAAGACTTATATTTATTGAAAATAGAGTAGAAAGAGTCTGGACAAAGGATGAAATTGGTTTTGCAAAGGAAATTGCAAGTGTTATTTCCAGAGACGTTACCAATGATAATAGAGTAAGAAGTAATGTTAAGGTGGCGAGAATTCTTTCGGATGTGCTTGAACATCTTCCTGTCTTTGCTTTTGTCAGAGATGCGAATGACGGAAGTATACTATATGCAAACTCCCTTCTTAGAGAGAAAATGGGAAATGATATAGTTGGAAATAACAGTTTTTCTATTATTCCGGATGTGAAGCAGGAATTTGCCGGCTTGGCAGGTATTGATACAGCTTATGCTCCAAAGCTGAATAGGAATACAAGATATAACAGATATATAGACCGCCTTGGCGGAATATTTGATGTTACGGAGCATCAGATTAAATGGAAAAATGGTCAGAAGGTTTCTGTTATAATACTAAAACCGGATGCTTCTAATGAAGTGATTTAGTATAAAGCAATTAAATTTAAGAGATTAAATTTAAAGAGATTTAATAAAAATAGATTAATAAAAATATTAATTTATAAAGGTTTTATATTAAATTAGTTTTGGAATTTATAGTATGAAGAAGCATAGACTGATTAGGAGGTAAAATAGTGGCTAATCTGGATATAGGAATAGATCTGGGTACTTCGAATATCCTTGTTTATGTTAGAAACAGAGGGGTAGTACTTAGAGAACCAACAGTTATAGCATATGATAAAGATTCGGAAAAAATAGTTGAAATTGGAGAAGAAGCACGACTCATGCTTGGAAGAACCCCAGGTAATCTGATTGCAATCAGACCACTTCAGCATGGAGTTATTTCTGATTATACCAAAGCAGAGGAAATGCTTAAGTATTTTATAAAGAAGGCTATAGGAAGAAATTTCTTTGGAAGAAGACCACGTATATCAATATGTGTTCCGTCAGGTGCTACCGAGGTAGAAAAGAGAGCGGTTGAAACAGCAACATATAATGCAGGTGCCAGATTCGTTAATATTGTTGAGGAACCTATTGCGGCAGCTATTGGTTCAGGAATAGATATTACGAGACCTGTTGGAAATATGATAGTCGATATTGGTGGAGGAACCACTGATATAGCAGTAATTTCTATGGGTGGAGCAGTTGTTACATCCTCCATAAAGGTTGCTGGTGATGATTTTGATGATGCTATCATAAAGTATATTAGAAAGAAATATAATCTTCTTATTGGTGAGAGAAGCGCCGAAGAAGTGAAGATTAATATAGGAACGGCATATAAGCGTCCTGAAAATATTTCTATGGATGCCAGGGGAAGAAATCTTGTAACGGGACTTCCTAAGACAGTAACTATTACTTCTGATGAGACAGAGGAGGCTTTAAGAGAAACTACAGGTCAGGTTGTGGAGGCTATACATGCTGTTTTGGAGAGAACTCCTCCTGAACTTGCTGCAGATATTGCCGAAAGAGGTATTATTTTAACTGGTGGTGGGTCACTTCTTCATGGACTGGAACAGCTTATTGAAGAAAAGATTGGAATTAATACCATGACCGCTGAGGATCCGACTTCTGTAGTGGCAGTGGGAACAGGAAAATATATAGATTATCTTGCAGAGCAGGAATAAATTAGCTGGAATAAGTAGGGATGTGTAGTTTATGGCACATCCCTATTTGGTATTTAACGGGCTTATGTTGCATTTGCTTTTTTTATGAGCTAAGTAAATTATAGATACTTTGAGTATAAGGATTTCTTAATATAGAGAGGTTTGGATGATAGCAGAGGGATATATAGAAAGAATAATATTTCATTCTGAAGAAACAGGTTATAGCGTATTTCTTATTGAGCTTGAAGAAAATGACAGGAAGAATTCAGGTGATTCTCAGGTGAATACTTCGGTAGATACTTTAGTGGGAAATGTCCCTGGAATTGCTGAAGGTATGTACATTCAGGCTGAGGGTGATTACGTAAATAACCCTCAATATGGTCTTCAATTTAAGATAGAAAGCTATGAACTCAGCATGCCCACTGATAAGGAGGGGATTGTTAGATTCCTTGGATCTGGTGTCATAAAAGGAGTAGGTGAGGTTCTGGCCAAGAGGATAGTCAAGAAGTTTGGTAATAATACCTTGAAGATTATAGAAGAGGAGCCTGAAAAGCTGGCTGAGGTTTCTGGAATCTCCAAGAGAATGGCTATTAAAATATCTGAAAAATATGAAGAAAATAGTGGCTATCGTGGAGCCATAATGTTTCTTTCCAAATATAATATCAGCCTAAAAAATTCAATGAAAATATATAACGCATTTGGTGATCAGATATATGAAACCATAAGGCGTAATCCATATAGAATTGCAGATAAGGTTCCTGGAATAGGCTTTAAAATTGTGGACAGGATTGCCATGCAGACAGGTGTACCTGAGGATTCTGAATTCAGAATAAGGTCGGCTGTGCTTTTTACTCTTGGTCAGACCATGCTGGATGGACATATGTTTATTCCAGAGAATCTACTCAGGAATGAGGTATATAATCTCATTAGTTCGGAAATGGATATGGAGTCCTTTGATACCTATTTCCATCGTATCCTTATGGAAATGAATGGGGAAAGGAAGGTTGTTATTAAGAATAATGACCAGGGAAGTGTTGTTTATTCTTCCTGGAATTATTATATTGAAGTCAATAGTGCGGATAAGCTTCTGGATCTCAGATTTAAAAATGAAGTTCCGGAAGAAGAAATAATGGAAGCTATAAGGAGAGTTGAAAAGGAAGAAAAGATAGAACTGGCAGAGGAACAGCAGGCTGCGGTTTCTCTTGCGGTAAGCTCTGGCTTTTCTGTTATAACAGGAGGTCCTGGTACTGGAAAAACTACTATAATTAATGCTGTTATAAAATATTTTGAATATCGGGGAGAAAAGGTTCTTCTGGCGGCTCCTACAGGAAGGGCTGCCAAGAGGATAACTGAGTCAACAGGTTATAAGGCTCAGACTATTCATAGACTTCTTGAGTTTTCCGGAATACCGGATGATGATGGCGAAAAGGCTTCCCTTAATTTTGTAAGAAATGAGGATAATCCTCTGGAAACAGATGTGATTATTATAGATGAGGCATCCATGATAGATGCCAGTCTTTTTTATGCTTTACTTAAGTCTATTACTCCTGGAACAAGACTTGTTCTGGTGGGAGATATTGACCAGCTTCCATCTGTTGGAGCGGGCAATGTACTTAAGGACATAATTGCCAGTGACAGGTTTCCTGTTACTATATTGAATAAGATATTCCGTCAGTCTGATGATAGTAATATAATTACTAATGCCCATAAGATAAAGGATGGAATACATTTGGAGATAAAGAATGAATCCAAGGACTTTTTCTTTATACCAAGAAATACAGTGAATAGCGTTATATCCAAATGTAAAGAACTTGTGACTAGCGAACTTCCAGACTATCTAGGTATTAGTCCTCAGGAAATAGAGGTAATAACACCTATGCGAAAGGGTGACCTGGGTTGTAGGGAACTTAATAAGGCTCTTCAGAAGGCTGTTAATCCATTCGACAAGAAAAAGCCTGAAAAGGATAGGGGTGAAGTTATATTCCGACAGGGTGACAAGGTTATGCAGATTAAGAATAACTATAAGCTTGAATGGACTGTTTATTCTAAGTCAAAGGCCGATGGTTATGTTCTGGATCAGGGTGTTGGCGTGTTTAATGGAGATATGGGTACGATTACAAGTGTTAATGATTTTGATGAAATCATAGAAGTAACCTTTGATGATGGGCGCATAGTTGAATATGAATATAATCAGCTGGATGAGCTGGAGCATAGCTTTGCAATAACAGTTCATAAGTCTCAGGGATCTGAATATCCTGTGGTGGTAATACCTCTTCTTACCTGGATGGATAAGCTTATGAGCAGAAATCTTCTTTATACAGCCGTGACAAGGGCTAAAAATATGGTGGTTATAGTTGGTAATCCTAATCTTGTAAATGCAATGATTGATAATGTCATAGAGCAGAAAAGGTATACCAGTTTCGCAGAAAGAATATGCGAAATAGATGATAATAAGGATAAGGATGAATATCTGTCATTATTTGAAGAGGATATGAATAGAGAAGAGGAAACTTGTGATAATATTACTTTAGAGGATATAGATGATGGTGCTGATCAGGAAATACTATCTTTATATGATGAGTTTTTAAGATTAGATGAAGATAATGATTCTTAATCTTTAAAAAGAGGGTTTACAATTCGGGGGTGTGTGTTATAACAAGTAAGGATAGATTGTTAGATATATTCTTTCCACCCAGGTGTGCTATTTGTGATATAGTTATTCCTATGGGACAAGGTCATATTTGCCAGGACTGCAGAAAAAAGCTTACTTATCTTAAAGACCCTGTTTGTCTTAAATGCGGTAAGGAGATTTCAAGCGCTGAGGAAGAATATTGTTTGGACTGTAAGAAGAGAAACAGGACCTATGATAAGGGCTTTCCGGTATTTAATTATGTACCGCCAGTAAGAGATGCTATTATGGCATTTAAATATCAAGGCAGGCAGGAGTATGCCATATTTTATGCTGAGGAAATATATTCCAGATATGGCCAGGAATTCAAAAGACTTGGAGTAGAGGCTTTAATTCCTGTTCCGGTTCATAGAAATAAGCTTGTGACCAGAGGCTATAACCAGGCCCAGCTGATTGCAGTGGAGCTGTCTAAGCTTACAGGTATAAAGCTTAGAACTGACCTGCTTCAAAGAACAGAATTCACTATGCCTCAGAAGGAACTCTCTGATGATGAACGAGATAAAAATATGAGGAAAGCCTTTAAAGGTGGATATGCAATTGAATCCGAAATCTCCTTAAAAAGAGTTCTTCTTGTGGATGATATATATACTACAGGTTCTACTATTGAGGCCTGCACAAGAATACTTAAGGCTATGGGAGTGGAGAATGTATATTATACCAGTGTGGCAATAGGTAAAGTATAATTAATGACGTAATAACAAAGAATAATAACAAAGAATAATAATAAAGAATAATAGCAAAGAATAATAGCAAAGAATAATAGCAAAGAATAATAGTTAACATAATGCTTTGCTTATAATAGGAGGAAATAATAAAATGATCAGATTAGCTGTTGTATTTGGAGGAATGTCCAGTGAGCATGATGTATCCTGTGTATCTGCAAAAACTGTTATAGATGCTTTGGACCGTACGAAATATGAGGTTACTTGTATAGGTATAACCAAGGATGGGAAATGGTATCTGGTGGAAGATGAAGATACGATTAGTAATAGAGAATGGGAGAAAAATGAGGAACTTGCCAAGGCTGTTATTTCGCCTGCTACTGATCATAAAATTATTATTAATAGTAAATCAGATTATAGGGAAAAGGAAATCGACGTGGTATTTCCGGTACTTCATGGACTTTATGGAGAGGACGGTACTATTCAGGGACTGCTTGAGATGGCAAAGCTTCCCTATGTAGGCTGTGGAACTCTTTCATCGGCTATTACAATGGATAAATTTTTTACAAAGGTTATAGCTGATAGTGTGGGAGTAGTTCAGACCCCGTATGTAGGTGTTAGAAGCTATGAGCTTTCCGATATGGAAAAGCTTGTAGAGAAAATAGAGAAGGAAAGAGTTTATCCTATGTTTGTTAAGCCTTCATGTGCAGGATCTTCTATAGGAATAACCAAGGCTCATAACAGAGATGAGCTTATTTCGGGACTTAAGCTCGCCGCCCAGCATGATTCTAAAATCCTTGTTGAAGAAACAATAAATGGTCGAGAAATCGAGTGTGCTGTTTATGGAGCTGGAGATACTGCTATAGTAGGTGGTCTTGGTGAAATAGTTGCCGGCGCTGAATTTTACGATTTTGATGCAAAGTATAATGATGAAGGTTCTCTTACAATCACTAACCCTGATATTTCAGAAGAAAAGAAGGCTGAGATTAAGGAGAAAGCTCTTAAGATATATGGTGCCTGTGATTGTTACGGACTCTCAAGAGTTGACTTCTTTTTGGAAAGAGGAAGTGACAGGGTTGTATTTAATGAGATAAATGCTATTCCAGGCCATACTTCCATAAGCATGTATCCTATGCTTATGGAGGAAGCTGGTTATCCTATGAGCCAGTATATTGATGGCCTTATAGAGATGGCATTTAATAGAAAAAAATATTAAAAAAATAGAGGGAATAAATTGACCAATAATAAAGATAATTATATAAAAATATTTGATACCCATGCTCACTATGATGATGATAGATTTGATGAGGATAGGGAGTATCTTCTGGATGAAAGAGGACTTCTTAAGGAAGTAAGCTACGAGGAGATAGATAAGGTTTCCTGTATCGACAAGATAACGAATATTGGTTTTGATATTGAATCCTCAGAGAACTCTGTGGGATATGCTAATAAATATGATTTTATGTATGCGGCTATTGGTGTGATTCCTCATCATGTTGCCGATATGAAGGAAGAGGATATAGAGTCTCTTAGAAGACTTGTTGATTCGTCTGATAAGGTTGTGGCTATTGGCGAGATAGGTCTTGATTATTATTATGATGAACCTGACAGGGACCTTCAGAAGAAATGGTTTGTAAGACAGATGGATTTTGCAAGAGAGGTGGGACTTCCTATTGTTATCCATAGCAGAGAGGCTGCCAAAGATACCTATGATCTTATGTGTGATTGTCATGCTGAGGAAATCGGAGGGGTGGTTCATTGCTATTCATATACAGAAGAGATGGCCAGGGAATTTATGAAGCTGGGATTCTTTTTTGGAATAGGAGGAACGCTTACATTTAAGAATTCTAAGAAGCTGAGGAAGGCCGTGGCAGCCATTCCCATTGAAAATATAGTACTTGAGACAGATTCCCCTTATCTTACACCGTCACCTAATCGTGGAAAGAGAAATGATTCCAGATACCTTCCTTATGTTGTGGCAGAAATTGCAAGGCTTAAGGATATGTCTATGGAGGATGTGGCAAGAATTACATACCAGAATGCCTGTAAACTTTACCGTATAAAATAAACAAAATAAAGGGTGGAATATAAAGTAAAAAGACCTTAGAATTTACTAAGGTTTTTGCTTTGTCTAGCTTGACAAAAGTGCTTCAGTATGCGAAACTTTACAAGTTATTCCATTAGTAATATTAATAAATATTTTAATGGTTATGTTTAACATAATCGGATTGGGAGGTTATTATGATATCTGCATTTTATAAAGAGATGACAGGAAAAGAATCTGTTATAAGACAGTTCTTTGATTTCGCAAGAAAAAGAGCGGCTGAAATGGGCCCTGATAGTGTATTCAATTTTTCCATAGGTAACCCTTCAGTTCCAACTACAGATAGTTTTACAAATGCAATTATTGATATAGTAGAGAAGGGGGATCCGGTTAAGCTTCATGGTTATAGTCCTACACTTGGACAGGATTCTACCAGAAAAGCGATTGCCGAGTCACTGAATCGCCGTTTTGGTATGAATTATGAGGCGGCACATATTTTCCCTACTTCAGGTGCAGCAGGCGCCCTTGCTCATGCAATAAGATGTGTGGCAGGACAGGGTGAAACAGTGCTTACATTTGCACCATATTTCCCAGAGTATATTCCATATGTATCTGGAACCGGAGCTAAGCTTAAGGTTGTACCTGCGGATTATGATACATTTCAGATTAATTTTGATAAGCTGGAAGAAATGTTTGATGAAAATGTAGCTGCAGTGCTTATTAATTCACCTAACAATCCTTCAGGTATTGTTTATACAACAGAGACGATTAAGAAACTGGCTGAGATAATGAATAAAAAGCAGGAAGAGTATAGACATGAGATATTCCTTATCACAGATGAACCATATAGAGAGATAGTATTTTCAGGAGTGGATAGTCCATTCCCATCAAAGTTCTATGATAATTCTATATGCTGTTACTCCTTCAGTAAGTCACTTTCACTTCCTGGAGAACGTATTGGTTATATGGCAGTTAATCCTGCAGCTAAGGATGCTGAATATATTGTGCCAATGGCTGGACAGATTTCAAGATTCACTGGTCATAACTGTCCAACAGCACTTATGCAGTTTGCTATTGAGAGAGTTATAGATGAGACAAGTGATTTATCAATCTATGAGAAAAATGCTGAGCTTCTTTATAAGGAACTGACTCGTATTGGATATAAAGTAGTTAAGCCAATGGGTACATTCTATATGATGCCAAGGGTTCCATCTGAAAATGGTGATGCTAATGAATGGTGCTGGAGGGCTGCAAAGGAACTTGGACTTATAACAGTTCCAGGTGATAGCTTTGTTTGTCCGGGACATTTCCGTATATCATATTGCGTTCCAACTGAGATGATTGAAAAGGCTATACCTCTGTTTGAAAAGGCTTTTGAGTTTTAAAAATATTAAATAATAAAAGCTCTTAAATAAAAAAGCTTTTTAAATACTATACTTTGGAGGAGAAATTGTTATAATGGAAATTGATATTACAGCAAGTGTTGATATGGGGCCTGAAAGATTGGCTGGTATTCTTTTACATCCTACATCATTTCCGGGACCTTATGGAATTGGGGATTTAGGTAAGGGAGCTTATGATTTTATAGATTTTATGGAAAAGTCAGGAATGAAGCTTTGGCAGGTCCTTCCTCTGGGACATACAGGTTTTGGAGATTCACCTTATCAGCCATTTTCTTCATTTGCAGGACAGCCTCTTATCATAAGTGTGGATCATCTTAGAAAGCTTAAACTTCTTAATGATGATGACTTTGTTGATATGCCTCAGTGGAATCCTGAGGATATATGCTTTGGAGATGTGATTGAATTTAAAACTGGTCTTTTTCGTAAAGCTTATGAAAGATTTATAGATGAAAATATTCATGATGGTCTTTCTACTAATAAGGAATATATGGAAAAAATGGAGGAATTTAAGGAAAATTCTTCTAATTGGCTCAGAGATTATGCGCTTTTTATGGCTGGAAAGGATTTCCATAAGGGAGCTCCATGGTATCTATGGGAGGATGATCTTAAGAATCCTACACCTAGTCAAAGAAAAAAATGGGAAGAAAAGCTGGAAAAGGAAATTGGTTATTATGAATTTCTTCAGTTCCTCTTTGACTGGGAATGGTCAGAAATCAAGCAGTATGCTAATGATAAGGGTATAAAGATTATAGGCGATATTCCAATATTTGTAGCCTGGGATAGTGTTGATGTATGGTGCAATAAAAAACTCTTCATGCTGGATTCTAAGGGATATCCTACTTCAGTAGCAGGAGTACCGCCAGATTATTTTTCGGCAACAGGTCAGCTTTGGGGCAATCCTCTTTATAAGTGGTCTGAACATAAAAAGACTGGTTATGAGTGGTGGTTTTCACGCATTAAGCACCAGCTTAAGTATACAGATTATTTGAGGATAGACCATTTCAGAGGCTTTGATAAATTCTGGGCAGTGCCTTATGGAGAGGAAACTGCAGTTAATGGAAAATGGATGAAGGCTCCAGGTGAGAACTTCTTCACAATGCTTGAGTCAACACTTGGATATCATATGCCTATTATTGCAGAGGATCTTGGCGAAATAGATCATTCTGTAGTTGTGCTACGAGACAAGTTTGGCTTCCCTGGAATGAAGATTCTTCAGTTCGCTTTTGAAAATCCAAATGAGAATAACTTCCTTCCTCATAATCATGTGAGAAATTGTGTATGTTATACTGGTACTCATGATAATAATACAACTTTGGGATGGTATAGAAACTGTTTTGAGCAATCAAGAGATAAGCTTAGAAGATACTTTAGTACAGATGCCAGTGATATATGCTGGGTTATGATAAGAGCTTGCTTTGGTTCTGTGGCAACTATGGCCATAGTTCCTATGCAGGATATATTAGAACTGGATTCCTGGGCGAGATTCAATACACCTGGTGTGGGTGAAGGAAACTGGTCCTGGAGATATAAGCAGGAGAGCCTGACGCAGCATCTGTCTAATAGACTTTATGAAACAGCTAAGATGTTTGGTCGTTAAAGTTTGAGAGGTTGATATGATTAGACTTATTATAGCAGCGATTTTTGCGGTTCTGGCGATAATACTTTGCTTGCCTATTCATCTATACTTTTGGATTCTGTCAAAGAGTGATAAGTATAAGAGCTGGTATAAGAGCTGGAGATTCGTAAGAGGATTTTTTAAGACCGTACTTTTTATTGCAGGAACTAAAACTGATATTAAGGGCTTGGAAAATCTTGCAGAGGTACCAAAGGATAAGGGAATATTATTCATTGGTAATCATAGAAGTTATTTTGATATATTGATTCTTCAGTCCATTATAGACAGACCTATGGGTTTCATAGCTAAGAAGGAGTTTAAGAAGGTTCCTTTCTTTAGCTGGTGGGTAGCCGATCTGGGAAGTCTTTTCCTGGATAGGAAAAATGTAAGAGCAGGCCTTGAAACTATGAAGGTGGGAGCTGGATATATGAAGCAGGGACTTTCACTTGGATTGTATCCTGAAGGAACACGTAATCATGAAAAAGAACTGCTTCCTTTCAAAAAGGGTGGTTATAGGATGGCGGAGGAATCTGAGTGTCCTATTGTTCTTGTGACCATGAAGGATGTAGATAATATATTTGAAAACAATCATCCTGTTGGACTTAAGAAACAGAAAATAAAGATTGCTTTCAGTAAACCTATTTATCCTCATGAGATGGATAGGAATGAAAGGAAGGCTGCCTATGATGAATTTCCAGTGATTATACAGAAAACACTGGATGAATTTGAGGCTTAATAAATATAAATAAAATTTGTTGTTAACAAAATCAAGGAGGATAATATGATACTGCTTAGTACCGGATGGATTGTTTCCATTATAGTTACCGTAGTTCTTATAGGTTTACTAATAGCTATGTATTTTGTAGGAAATAAACTGCAGAAGAAGCAAATGGAACAAAAGGAACAGATAAATGCGGCTTCACAGCCTGCTAATCTTTTCATTATAGACAAGAAGATTATGCGTATGGAGGATGCTAATCTTCCTAAGGTTGTTATGGATGAAGCTCCAAAGAGATATAGAAAGACAAAGATTCCTGTAGTAAAGGCTAAGATTGGACCACAGATCATGACATTTATTGCAGATGATGGTATATTTGATGAGATTCCACAGCATGGCGAAGTTAAAGCTATGATTAGTGGTATCTATATTACAAGTGTTAAGGCTATTCATAAGTCAACAAAGAAGAGAATGCAGGAAGAGGTAGAAAAGGGTAAGACTCGTAAGAAAACTCTTCGTGAGAAACTTCTTGGAAAACAGGCGGATTATCAGAAACAGCTTGATTATGAGATGGCGGTTAAGAAGTCTAAAGAAGAGGAAAAGGCCCAGAGAGCTGCAGAAAAAAAGAAAAAAGACAGAGAAAAGAAGATTACTGTCTAATCCATATTGAAATAATATAAGATGAAATTAAGATGAAATCTTAGGGAGGTGCTTATGAAAATTCGTTATATGATTCTTTTGTTAGCATCTCTTTTTGCGTTCGGGATTCTCACTCTTATTGGCTATTTTGCTTCATTTGCTATTACTGTTATTATGGGTCTTACTGATGTATCTTCAACAGATAATGCCCTTGTTAATCAGGGGATTTTTAGTTTTGTAAGATATTTACTGGTTATAGTATTCTGCGGTTTATGGTATTATAGGGAAAATTGGGAAGACAAGAAATATAAAAAAAATGAAACAAGAAAAATCCTTTCTTTTCTTATAAAACCAGCTAATATAATGTCCGTACTTTTATTCGCAGCTGGTGCTCAGATTTTTGTGGATAGTATTCTATATTTATTAAACGATATATTTCCTAAAACTATAGCTAATTATAAGGAACTGGTGGGAAGCATAGATGGCAGTGGCTCTATAATGTATATAATAATGACATTTACGTTGGGACCAATAGCTGAGGAGCTTATATTTAGAGGACTTTGTCTTGGTTATTTATTAAAGGCATTTCCTGTATATGGCCCTGATCGTGGATGGCTTGCTATAAGCATTCAGGCTTTGCTATTTGGTTTGTTTCATGGAAATATAGTTCAGGTAATATATGGTACCTTGTTTGGTCTGCTTTTCGGTATAATAGCTGTAAAAACTAAGAATCTTTTGCCGTCTATATTAATTCATATGCTTATAAATCTATTTTATTATCCTGCAAGCTGGATGGAATTTAATGATTATTTTGCATGTACGGCTATGGTGATAATAGGAATTGTTATGCTTTTGGCAGAGTTTGTAGTATTTCTTAAATCTTATGATAAATATTTTAATAATGATACTGAAGCTGTGGAATTAGATGAGTTTCATAGCAAAGCTAAATCAAAGAAAAATAAATTAAAAAAAGAAAATGGAGGACTGAAATGAAGGATCGTGTTAGAAAAAAACAAAATGTATTAAAACTCGTTTTTTGTGTTGTTCTTGCATTATTTATGTGCTTACAAAATGTAAAATCTGTTTTTGCTGCAGGAACATGGATGAGTGATGCGAATGGATGGTGGTATTCAAATAGTGATGGAAGCTATCCAGCTGGTCAGTGGATGGAAATTGATGGATATTGGTATTATTTCCTGGCTAATGGTTATATGGACAGTAATGGTTATAGAGATGGCTGCTGGCTTAATTCAGACGGTTCATGGAATACTGCTTATTCAGGTGGTTATTGGGCATCTAATTCAACAGGCTGGTGGTATACAGATGCTTCGGGCTGGTATCCGGTTAGCACCTGGCTGAGAATAAATGGATCTTATTATTATTTTAAGGCTGATGGTTATATGGCTGTTAACGAATGGGTAGATGGATGCTATCTTGGTAGTGATGGAGCATGGGTTGAAGGAAAGAAGAAGTCTAGTGGTAAGGTTCCTGATGCAAATGCAGCTTCAGAAAAATTTGTACTTGATAATAATGCTGCTGAAGGATGGCAGATTGCATATAACAATAAGAGAATTGAAGTTCTTAAGAATGGTGAATTAACATGGGATGGTTCTGTAAAACAGGATCCTTATGGATATTTTGTATATGATATTGATAATAGTGGAATACCTGAGCTTTATATAAAGTATGGAACCTGTGAAGCTGATTATAGTCTATGTGTTTACGATTATGTGGATGGTGCTGCTAAAATGATAAGAAGTACAGGTTCAGGCCATGTATCTTATTATTCTATTCCAGGAAATGGTATGATTACTTACTGGGGACATATGGGTGCTTATAGTATAGCCAAGGTAACATATGATGGAACAAACTGGAATACAGAAGGAATAGCTTCTGAATCAAATGTAGAGGTCTATAAAGAACCTTCAGATTTTGAACCAGAGGCAAAGAATCTTACTTTGATAAATATGAATAATCCTTTAGGAATATTTGCATTTGACGTAGAGCCTTTATCAACAGCTTCTACCAAGGGTAATGATTTTGCAAAGAGTCAGATAAACAATGCTATTAATAATAATGGTGAAGTATATGTAGCATATACATCAAGCTACGGTGACAAAGAGAATCTTGGAAAAATAAAGTTTAATAGTATGCTCCTTAAGGGCGGTCTTTCAAAATACAACAAATATTCTGTTGCTTCTACTAGCTGGGGCGATTTGAATGGAGATGGTCAGGATGAGTGTTTGGTGATTCTTAAATATAAAACTTCATATGATTGTGTAGTGCTAAGTTATCAGGGAGATACAGTATATGCATACTTTACAAATTATATTAACTCAGATGCTAAGATTGTAAATCAAGCAATACAATATACACAGTCTTATGATAAATCAACTGCTTATAGAGATATCAGGTTCTATAAGGATTTAGCATATGTAGAATATCCTTATTAATTAAGTCTCTTATTTTGGTATCATAATAGAAAGAGGAATTATTTATGTCAGATGGAAATAAGAAACTGATTTTTACCTATAATGCACCTGTAACGCTTACATTTGCGCTTATATCATTTATAGTATTGGGTATTGGATGGATTACGGGTGGTAAAAGTACCCAGCTCTTCTTTGAGGTATATAGAAGTAAAATCAGCGCAGCCTGGTTTATAAGACTTTTCTGCCATGTTTTAGGACATGCAAATCTTAGTCATTATGCAAGTAATATGACTCTGTTTTTGCTGCTGGGACCTGTACTTGAAGAAAAGTATGGCAAAGCTACACTTGTAGAAGCCTTTGCTATAGTTGCTGCTATTTCAGGACTTGTAAATATTATTTTCTTCCCAAGCTCTGCATTACTTGGAGCAAGTGGTCTGGTTTTTATGATGATAGTACTTGTATCGGCATCAGATTTAAGGAAGGGAGAGATTCCTATTTCTATGATTCTTGTTATAGTTATATATCTTGGATCTGAGCTTTGGACTATGGTTTCTACCCATGATAATGTATCACAGCTTACTCATCTTATAGGTGGTATATGTGGAGCCTTATTTGGGGGATTACTGAATAGTAAGAAGTAGCTTAGATTTATGAAAATAATATTGTGGTGTATATGGTAAATAAGTATATGGTTGATGAGGATTCCCCATATTAAGGATTATTAAGTAAATATTTAATAAATTCATTATGAAATTACTTAATATAAAACAGTTCCAAATGTGTCAAGTCTTCTATGTCATCCTTTTGGATGATTCTAGTAGATTTGGCACATTTTTGCTTGCATGGATTGGATGATAAGTTTATACTATTAGGATGTAAAAAATCAGAACATAATACGTTATAAGTATTATATGAAGGGAGATGGTGAGTTGAGTAAAAGTCAAAGGACTAAGACCTTTATCATTACAGGCATAGTCTTGATATTACTTCTGGTAGCAATAATACTCTCAGGCCTTAGCGCTGAAAGGCATGAAACCATAAAAGAGGCCATGCGAGATGCGGTTGTTCATGATATAAACAAAATAAACTTCTTTGGTCTGGAAGTTAATCCTTCACTTATATCGGCTTACACAACAACAGCTATGATACTGGTGTTTGCCATTATTTTGAGGATATTCTTTGTTCCAAAGTTCAAGATCGTACCAGGTAAGATTCAGATGCTTATTGAAACATGGGTAGGACTCTTTAAGGGTCTTGCTGAGGGAAACAGTCCTCATAGAAATAAGTTTGTTGGAGCCTATATATTCGCGGCAGGAACCTATATTTTTGTAGGTACTATGTCGGAGCTTCTGGGACTTCAGGCAATAACTACTGAGGGACATTCCATATCACTTCCAGCACCGCTGGCGGATATAAATGGTGCTATCAGTATGGGTGTGTTCTCATATTTGATAATTCTTTCGGGTGGTATTGCAGGAAATAAGTTCAAGGGCGTACTCCTTACACTTAAGGAATTTTCATTACCTATTTCGATGAGTTTCCGTCTTTTTGGTGCACTTTTGTCAGGTATGCTGGTTACAGAGATGGTCTACTATGTAGTAGCATTAAGCTTTGTACTTCCAGTAGTTGTAGCTGTTCTCTTTACTTTGATCCATGCACTGGTTCAGACATACGTACTAACTATGCTGACAGCCCTTTTCTATGGAGAAGTATCTGAGGTGCATGAGAAGAAACCTAAAAATAAGAAAGATAAAACAAAAGTATTAACAGAAGAAAGTATTGCCTAAGTCATATCTAAATTTAAAACATATATTAGGATAAAAAGTCTGATAAAAAAATCAGATTATAATTTTTTATATCAAAGGGAGAAATTAAAATGAAATTTATGAAGAAGATTATTACAACTATTGGATTATTATTAATGCTTATGACTTTTACAGCGGCATTTACACCTTCAACTGTATTTGCAGCTAATGATACAGAAACAACTGCTGAGGCAGAGGCAACAGATAATTCTACAGCTGGTAAAGCAATCGCAGCTGCTATAGCTATTGGACTTGCAGCCGGTGCTGGTGCGCTTGGTATGGGTATGTCTATTTCTAAGTCAGTTGACGGTATAGCTCGTCAGCCAGAAGCAGAAGGTAAGATCAGAACAACTCTTATGCTTGGTATTATCTTTATAGAGACTGCTATTATCTATGCACTTATCGTTGCTATCCTGATTGTATTCGTCTTGTAGCATAGGTTTGTAATAGGTTAAGTAATATTAAATCATAAGAAAATTGCGAGGTAAATCCATGTTAGGAATAGATATAACACAGATACTCCTGCATATATTGAATATAGTAATCCTTTTTGCAGGACTGTATGTTATCCTTTATTCTCCAGTCGTAAAATTCATGAAGAAGCGTGAGGATTACTACAAGGAGATGGACGAAAATGCCAATCAGAAAATGGCAGATGCTGAAACTATGAAGGCACAGTATCAGGAAAAGCTTGATGCAGTAGATTCTGAAATTATTGATATGAAGAAATCTGCTTCTGCTGAAATTACAAATATGAAGGATAAGGCAGAGCAGGATGCTAAGCTTAAGGCTAATAAGATTATAGAGGATGCCAGACGTGAGGCGGAGGAGCAGAAGAAAAATATTGTTGTTGGTGCTAAGGATTCAATAGTTAAGATGGTTGAGGAAGCAGCCAATAAGATTGTTATAAGCGGTGATGTAAGTCAGGCTTATGATATGTTCTTAGATGATGCCGAAAGGAGTAAAAAGAATGGCTAATCAAGAAAACGATGTCATTTTAGCAAAACTCTATGCTCCTGAAAAACCAAATGAAAAGCAATATGAGAGATTTTTAAATTTCTTGAGTGATAAGTATCAGTCTGAGGTCAGTCTTGAATGGATAGAAGACAAATCAATCGAGGGTGGCTTTAAGTTATATGTCGATGAAGAGGTTTATGACTGGACTAATGAAGGTAGATTCCTTCAGTTAAAGGAAAGTATGGGAAACCTCAATGTTACTTCATCCACATCTCAGGAGGACCTTATTCCCCTTATTAAGTCTGCAGTAGATGATTTTTCGGCAACTGCAAATGCAGAGGAGGAAGGAAGAGTTCTTACTGTTGGAGACGGAATAGTTGTTGCTGATGGGCTTAGTTCAGTACAGTATGGAGAAATTGTAATATTTGAATCTGGCGTAAGAGGTATGGTTCAGGATCTGAGAACTGAAGAGATAGGTATTATTCTCTTTGGTGATGATACAGATGTTGTAACAGGAAGCAGGGTAAGACGTACAAAGAAAACCGCAGGAATCCCTGTTGGTGAGAATTTCCTTGGTAGAGTCGTAGATCCACTTGGTAATCCTATCGATGGAATGGGAGAAATCATTGCAGATGGCTATCGCCCTGTAGAATCTCCTGCACCTGGTATTGTTGAAAGACAATCCGTAGATACACCTATGAATACAGGTATTCTTTCAATTGATTCTATGTTTCCAATTGGACGTGGACAAAGAGAGCTTATTATAGGAGATAGACAGACTGGTAAAACGGCAATTGCAATAGATACTATCCTGAACCAGAAGGAGACAGGGGTACTTTGTATATATGTTGCTATTGGACAGAAGGCTTCCAGTGTCGCCCAGCTTGTGGGAACACTTAAGAAGAAGGGAGCTATGGGATATACAATAGTTGTAGCTGCAAATGCTTCTGAAACAGCTCCTATTCAATATATAGCACCATATGCCGGTGCTGCACTTGGTGAATACTTTATGCATAGAGGTAAGGATGTCCTTATAGTTTATGATGATCTGTCAAAGCATGCTATTGCATATAGAGCTTTGTCACTTCTTTTGGAAAGATCTCCTGGACGTGAGGCATATCCTGGTGATGTATTCTACCTTCATTCAAGACTTCTGGAGAGATCAGCCAGAATGTCAGATGCAGTAGGCGGTGGTAGTATAACAGCCCTTCCTATAGTTGAAACACAGGCTGGTGATGTTTCTGCATATATACCTACAAATATCATTTCCATTACAGATGGCCAGATATTCTTAGAGAGTGATCTCTTTTTCGCAGGTCAGAGGCCAGCAGTTAATGTAGGTCTTTCTGTATCCCGTGTAGGTGGTGCAGCCCAGACTAAGGCTATGAAGAAGGCTGCAGGTAGTATAAGACTTGATCTTGCTCAGTATAGAGAAATGGAAATCTTTACACAGTTTTCCAGTGATCTGGATGAGACTACAAAGAAACAGCTGGTTTATGGACAGGGACTTATGAGACTGCTTCGTCAGCCACAGAATAGTCCTTTTAAGACACATGAGCAGGTTATACTTCTTGTAGCAGCTACAGCTCATGTAATGCAGGATGTACCTGTTGATGATATACATAAATTCAGAGCTGGCCTTCTTAATTATTTCCATGAGGAAGAAAGCGAGCTTTGTAAGAGAATAGATGGTGATGGAGTTCTGTCTGATTCAGATAAGGAACTTATTATAGCAGAATCTGAAAAGTTTAAGAAAGAGTATTTAAGCCAGGAAGAATAATATGGCAAATGCAAGGGAAATTAAAAATAGAATAACCAGTGTAAGGAATACTCAGAAGATTACCAGTGCCATGTACCTTATTTCCTCTACAAAGATGCGTAAGGCAAAAGAGGAGCTTAATCGTACACGTCCTTATTTTGAAAAACAGGAATCTGAGATAAAACGTATATTCCAGACTGTCATCGATATTAAGAGCCACTATTTCTACCCTAAGACAGGTCGTAAACCTGCCGAGACCTATGCATATCTTATAATTACTGCAGATAAGGGTCTTGCTGGTGCTTATAACCATAATGTCCTTAAAATGGCAGAGGAGGAAATGGCCCGTCATAAAAAGGTTAAGCTCTATGTTGTCGGTGAGTATGGAAGAAGGTATTTTCAGAAGAGGAATATTCCCATAGAACAGTCTTTCCTTTATACGGCACAGAATCCTAATTTTACAAGGGCAAGAGAGATTACATCCATATTGCTGGAACAGTATGATACCCGTCAGGTAGATGAGATAAGAGTAATTTACTCTGATATGGAAAATGAAATTTCTTCTACAGTTAAGAAGGTAAGATTACTTCCTTTTGATAGACGAGAGTTCTGGACTGATGAGGAAAAGAAAAATAAAAGAGATATGAATTATGAATTCTATCCTTCAGTAGATGAGGTTCTTGACCGTGTTATAGTAGGATACGTGGCAGGTTATATATATGGCGCTCTGGTAGATAGTTTTTCTGCTGAGCAAAATGCACGTATGACTGCAATGAATTCGGCTAATAAGAATGCAGAGGAGCTTCTGGCAAATCTTTCTGTTGAGTATAACAGAGTTAGACAGGCTGCTATTACTCAGGAGATTACCGAGGTTGCAGCTGGTGCTAAGGCGCAAAAAAATAAATCATAAAACTAATCTTTATATGAGTCCTAAAATAAATCTTAGAGGTAAAGAAGGTTGAGTAAAGGAATAATTGTACAGGTTTCCGGACCTGTTATAGATGTTAAATTTGAAGATGGAAATATGCCAAGACTGAGAGAGGCTCTTAGTGTAGAGGTTCAGGGTGAGACCAGAATTATGGAGGTTGCCCAGCTTCTTCAGGACAGAACAGTCAGATGTATCATTCTTTCTGCTAGTGAAGGACTTTCAAGAAATATGGAAGTTACAGCAACTGGAAGGGGTATAAGCGTACCCGTTGGAGATGTTACTATAGGAAGAATGTTCAATGTACTTGGTAATCCTTTGGATGGTGGAGATCCTATACCTGAATCAGGTGAAAGATGGGAGATTCATCGCCAGGCTCCTCCTTTTGAGGAACAGAGTATATCTGTAAAAATCCTTGAAACAGGTATTAAGGTAATAGACTTACTAGAGCCATATGCAAAGGGTGGTAAAATCGGTCTTTTTGGTGGTGCCGGTGTTGGTAAAACCGTACTTATTCAGGAGCTTATTCATAACGTAGCCATGGAACATGGTGGATATTCTATATTTACCGGTGTTGGTGAACGTAGCCGTGAGGGTAATGATCTCTGGAATGAAATGAAGGAGAGCGGAACCATAGATAAAACAGCCATGGTATTTGGACAGATGAATGAGTCACCTGGTGTTCGTATGAGAGTTGCTCTTACAGGACTTACTATGGCGGAATATTTTAGAGATGTTCAGAATAGGGATGTGCTTCTCTTTATAGATAATATATTCAGATTTGTACAGGCTGGTTCAGAGGTATCTACACTTCTTGGACGTATGCCTTCAGCCGTTGGTTATCAGCCAACTTTGGCTCAGGAAATGGGTGCTCTTCAAGAGAGGATTACATCTACTTCAAAGGGTTCTGTTACTTCTGTACAGGCCGTTTATGTGCCTGCTGATGACTTAACTGACCCAGCACCTGCAACTACATTTACCCATCTTGACGCTACTACGGTTCTTAGCCGTAAGATTGCTGAACAGGGTATCTATCCTGCAGTTGATCCTCTCGCATCTACATCCAGAATACTGGAGGCTGATGTGGTCGGAGAAGAGCATTACAGGGTTGCAAGAGAAGTTCAGGAATATCTTCAGAAATATAATGAGCTTCAGGATATCATAGCCATACTTGGTATGGATGAGCTTTCAGATAATGATAAGCTTGTTGTATCTCGTGCTCGTAAGATACAGAGATTTCTGGCACAGCCTATGTTTGTTGCTGAGAAGTTTACTGGTAATGCAGGTGTATATGTTCCTGTGAATGATACAGTAAGAGGTTTTGCAGCTATTTTGTCTGGTGAGGTTGATAACCTTCCTGAAGCTGCCTTCTATAATGTTGGAACTATAGATGATGCAAAGAAAAAAGCAGAGGATCTGATGTGAATACATTTAAGATAAAAATTCTAGAAGCAGATAATACATTTTATGATGGTGAAATGCAGTCTATAACCGTACCTGCTGTGGATGGTGAGTATGGTGTGCTTGCTAATCATCAGAATCTTGTGGTGGCAATTGTTCCGGGTATTATGAGATGTACTTATGCAGATGGTAGCACAGGTTCTGCTGTACTATCAGATGGAATGATGAGAATAGAGGATAATGATGTTCTTATCCTGGTGGATTCTGCTGAGTGGCCTGATGAAATTGATGAAGCAAGAGTAAGGGCTAAGGAGGCGGCTGCCAGAGAGGCTATGCTGCAGAAGAAGAGTATGCGTGAACATGCATTGGCTGAGGCTAGTCTTAAGAGGGCTATTGCCAGAATGAGAATAAAGAATATGTAGCATAATATATCTTGCTATGATATAAGTGCTATAGAATATATGAGCTATAGAATATAAGTGCTATAGAATATATGAGCTATAGAATATATGAGCTATAGAATATAAGTGCTATAGAATATAAGTGCTATAGAATATATGAGCTATAGAATATAAGTGCTATAGAATATAAGTGCTATAGAATATATGAGCTATAGAATATATGAATATAGAAGTTATTAGTCACTATGCTTTTCTTTTCGTGGAAGGCATAGTGATTTAAATATATGGGTATTAAGGGAGTTGGTTAATTGGGTAGTAGAGAAAACTTATCTTCAAATCAGTCATATCAGGATACAGTATGCTTAAATCAACCCTCAGATCAATCCTGGGATGATAAACTTGCTGTGGATAATAATGGAACGGTTATAAATAATAATAAACTGGATTTGGATGTTAATGGACAGGTCGTGAATAATAGACAGGCTGAAGATAATATTAGACAGCCCAGACTAAAACCTACTGATAAAAAAAGTGTAGCTTGTAGAATGCTGATGGATATTCTAATAATCATAGGTTGTGGAATAGTTTATTATTTTGTTGTGGTTTATACCAAAATGGGTTTTAGATGTTATTTTCATGATATATTTGGGCTTCAATGTCCGGCTTGTGGTATGACAAGGATGTTTCTTTCAGCATCAAGACTTGATTTGAAAGAGGCTTTCCATTACAATATGTTTATGTTTGTTTCTTTTCCTATAGTAGTGGGAGAGATAATATACTTATTCTATTTGAATGAGTCTAGAAAAAAAATGAATAGGATTAATAAAATCTTCATGACTGTATGGATTGCTTTATTTGTGGTTTGGGGGATAATAAGAAATATACTGTCTATTTAATAGGCAGATATTATAAACATTTATCTTTAAGGAGGTAGAGTATGGAAGGAATGAAGAAGTACATTGCAGAGTTTATTGGTACATTCACACTGGTATTTATCGGATGTGGTACTGCAATGCTGGTAGGCTGTGATGCTACAAGTGGTTGTGGTTATATCTTAACTGCTTTTGCATTCGGACTTGCTATTGTTGCGTTGGCATATGGTGTCGGCAATATCTCTGGAGGACATGTTAACCCAGCTGTTTCACTTGGAGTATTTCTTAGTGGAAGAATGTCAGCAAATGATTTTATCTGCTATGTTGTAGCACAGGTGCTTGGAGCACTTGCAGGTTCTGGTCTTTTGGCTGCTATTTTTGCAATGGGTGGCGTAGAGGATAAGACAGGTGGACTGGGAACTAATGGTCTTGGTGGTGTTCATGATAGTATTGGAGCAGGAATGTTGGTTGAAATCATTCTTACCTTCCTGTTTGTTATTCTTATACTTGGTGTAACATCAAGCAATCAGAATCATGGTTCATTTGGTGGACTTATCATAGGTCTTACACTTGTAGGTATTCATATTATTGGTATTGGTCTTACAGGTACTTCTGTTAATCCAGCAAGAAGCCTTGGTCCTGCTATAGTTGCAGCTATAGGTGGTAACGCAGGTCCACTTAAGGTTGTTTGGGTATTTATAGTTGCACCACTTATTGGTGGAGCACTTGCAGCATTTGTTTATAAGTATCTTGAGGATGCTAAAGAGAGTAAATAATTATAATTTAATATTCCAAATAAAAATAACTCCGCTATTTTGATATAGTGGAGTTATTTTTGTTTAAGTA
>JAILGP010000054.1 GCA_024696635.1 Eubacterium sp.
ATCACATGATAAATATGAAAAATTAAGAGTGACTTTAAAGAAGATGGAGAATAAAGAGGATAGTGTTGTTTTGTATAGACTGAATAGTTTATGTGATGTTATTAGTTATGGAGATGATTTATATAAGAATAATGCTATTTATGCTGAAAATTTCTTTGTTTGAGCCGATTGGCTATAAATACTGGGTTTATTTGACTTTTTTATATAAAATTGATAAAGTATTGTATATATTAAATTTTTTAGCCGCAAATATAAGTTTAAGCCGGCTAATTATCTACCCTGCAAAAGGTAGGGTATGAAGAGAACAGCCCGATACAGAGGGCGATAACATATCTACAAATTCGTAGAAATTAGGCATAGTTTGTACGAAGAGAACAGCCCGATACAGAGGGCGATAACATCATAGTATTTACCTCCATAATTGATTATATTGAGTATGAAGAGAACAGCCCGATACAGAGGGCGATAACCGCCGTTGGCAACACCATTGATAGTGCTTGTATTGTATGAAGATAACAGCCCGATACAGAGGGCGATAACCGAAGAAGCTTGTAGTCCAGATAGAACGTATGAAGAGAACAGCCCGATACAGAGGGCGATAACTCATCATTGACAAGTTTATCTAAGCCATAGCCTTGTATGAAGAGAACAGCCCGACATAGAGAGAGATAAGAATGCTCCTTGTGAGGAGAATGTAAAGGGATTTCTTAAGTGAATATGAAAAGAAAAAAAGATACGTGAATGTATCTTTTTTTTGTGTAAATTTATGAAGGGTAGTTGATGATAGGGTTTTAATTAAGGTATAATAATCAAGTACGATTACTTAATATTGGGAGGCGCTGATAATGGGGAAAAAAGAAAAAATAATTAATAAAAAAATGGATGATAAAAGTAATAAAAAGGAAGTGAAAAATATAATAGATGCGGACAATAAGCAAGATGAAATCCGTTTAAGGCGCTCAAAGATAATAAAGCTATTACTTGAAAAAAATTATACTAATGATGAACTAGCCCAGCTGCTCAACTGCAAAAAACGTACTATTCAGTTAGATATTCAGACTATGAATGCTATTGGATTTGATATTCCTAAGCATAAAAAGAATGTGGGATATGCACTTACAGAACAACAAAAGGAAAAGTGTAGAGCTATGCTGGGTAATCAGACCCAATCGGACAAAGTATATAATCATGTGGTTAGGAGCGGAGTAAAGAAACTGGTTATTCTTTTCCTTATAAATAAAAGTGAGAAAGCTATAAAATTTGATGAATTGCTTGAAGAATACATATCATATCAGGATTCTGAGATTGAATATGATTTATATCATGATCCAGATGGGACTAAGATGAATAATTTAAAGCTTTCTATAAAGAATATATGTAAAGAATTAATAAGAGATGGCTTCATATATTATAGTGAAGAAGATGATTCATATACGACCTTAAAGAATGCTCCTGTTTTGTTGAATATCAGCTCAGATGAGTGTGATGATTATTTATACTCTATTAAAGCATTTGGTTCTTCTTACGTATTAGGAGAAAAATTAAAATCCATTGAGAAAAAGCTGATTCAATATAATAATGATTATGAAATAGAAGATAATGATGATTATATTTTGGTCGGCAATAAGATGAATAATAATTCAAGGGTCATGGAGAAACTCCAGATTTTTGATGGTATACCTTATGATAAATATGCTATAAGCATATGCTATAAGGGCAACACAATCAAAGTGTTGGTTGGTCTTATGGTTTATGCTGTAGATAAGGACAAGCTTTATATCATAGGAAGAGTTAAGAAAGAAAAATATAAAATAATAGATATGGAGTATATAACAGGAAAAATTGATGTATTGAATGATATAAAGAACGATTTATATGAATCCCAAGAATATCTGAAAATATATAATGAAATGTTTTCTATCTCCACAGAACCATTAGAACATGTTGTAGTAAAGGTGAAGAATTTTGGTAATCTGAGGAGAAAATTTGAAACCCTGTGTGACCAGAGAAACAGAGATATTATAGGTGGAGAAAAAAGGGCTCAGATTACATTTGCCACAGACGAGTTTTTTGTTTATGAAGATGACCTCAGAGGCCTGGCTGATTTTGCTAAGTATTTAAGAAGATATGGAAGAGCGGTTGAGGTAATAAGACCGGATAAGCTTAAAGAAATGATAATAGATGATATAGTTAGGTTAGAGGAAATATATAGAAAAGAGGGCTTATATGAATAATCTGGTAAATAATAACATGCTGAGACTTCAATATGAGATGGTTCTTCTGAGAGGTGAGGGAATAAGCATAAATGAACTGGAATCTTTTCTGGATATTAATAAGAGTATAATTTATGACGATATAATCGCATTTAATAATGAGAATTATTTTTCCCTAGGAATGAAAAGACCAGATGCTTCTGATGAAGATGATGAAAAAGCTGATATTATGGCTAATATTCTGGATGATAAAAAAACATTTAAAAATGACCTGAATAATGGAAAATATGATGATTATATATTCTTTAGTATATCAGATGAGAAAACCTTAGAATTGGTTCTTACGGCTGAAGAATATGATGTGTTAAATGATTTTATGAATAATAACAGTACCTCCAGAGCATTTCAGATAAAGAACAGCAACATGCTGAGGGACTATGAAATAATAGATTTTGTTGCATATATTCTTGATACCATAAAAGAAGGCGGAAGCATTAGTTTTATATATCACTCAAAAAATACTGATCAGGTTAAAACTATAAGACCTATCAAGATAATTCATAATACGACTGAAGATACGTATTATATATTTGATCATAAGGGTAAATCTTATAATATTGATAGAATACAGCTGGATAGCATTGTCGAATCTGATGCAAAGCAAAATATAGCCCGAAATATTGATGAAAAGCGTTTTGATAAAATGTGGGGAGTCAATTATTCAGAAAAGGGAGTTAAGGTAAAACTCAAAATCTTTAACGAGGCTAAAGTAATTGAGAGAGTTAAATGTGATCTTGGTAAAAAACTTACAGACGATAATTTTACCCTTTATGAAGATGAGGGATATGCAATATTTGAAGATGAAGTAATCGGGGCAGAAACATTTTTATCCTGGGTTTATGGATATGGTAGTTCCATGGTGCTTCTGGAACCTAAGGAACTGGTTGATAAAGTAATAGATTCTATAAAAAAGCGAAAAGAAATTTATTCAAAATAATTAGTGAATCATATTTTGAGATAACTTTTATATCTAAAAAGATATAAATTATATGAGAAAAAATAAGGGGGATTTACTTTATGCATCAAGGTGCGTGTTGGGATTTGTTTAAGGATGAATTAAAGGAATTTGTTGGGGATGAGGATTTTAGACCGATAAATGTGTGTGAGATGTTTCATTCTATCTGCAGATTAGTATGTCGTATTGAATATAATATAGAGAAAACGAAAGATCAGGGGATTAGAGATGATTTTTCAGATACGGCGTCATGG
>JAILGP010000047.1 GCA_024696635.1 Eubacterium sp.
TGCTATTTTGTTATTTTTTTATTTTAAGATAAAAAGAAATTAGGGGTTACAAATTTAATTAGGGGTTACAAATTTAATTATGTCAAAATTTTTATTTCCAACAGAATTTTACGATTCTGCTTATTCTATTGATTTCGAAAAGTATTACAGACTTGGATACAAGGGTATAATATTTGATATAGACAATACTCTTGTTCCCCACAACGCAAAGCATGACGATAGGTCTCTCCAGCTCTTTAAGGAGCTCAAGGAAATGGGATTCAAAATATGCTTTGTCTCCAACAACAAGGAATCAAGAGTCAAAAGCTTCAACGACCAGGTAGATTGCAATTACATATTTAAGGCAGGAAAGCCTAAAAAAAGCGGTTTTATCGAAGCAATGAACAAAATCCATACAAATACAGAGAATACCATCTTTATCGGCGATCAGATTTACACTGATATATGGGGCGCAAATAATGCAGGAATACATTCTATTCTAGTAAAACAAATAGATAAAAAAGAAGAAATACAGATTGTGCTAAAACGAATTATTGAAAAACCTGTTATATGGATCTGGATTAATATATTTCATCATAGAATGAAAACAAAGAAATTAACTTAGCAATAAGACTTTCTTTTATATTTAAACAAATTAATATACTCTATTATTAATAAAAAACGCCGTATCAGACTATTGTCTGATACGGCATTTATTATTTTTATAAGATATCAGCTCTAAGCTTTTTAAGAACCTGGAAGGTCTTTGTTCTAAGCTCTTCAGCTTCAAAAAGTGAAAGCATTGTATCCATATCGAATTTGGACTTCATAAGTGTATCGATCCAATCATTTACATAATCCTTTACATAGTCAACATTTTCATCTGACTTATCCTTAAGGATAGTCTGAATGTTATTAATGTTATCAACTACTGAAGGAGTAACAGTAATATTAGATCCTGAAGCTGTTGATGAGCCCTCATCTGAAAGCTCTATAACCTTACCAGTCTTTGTAATGATAACCTTCTTATTAGGTGTACTTTCAGGCTTAACACTTGTTCCGCCGCCCTTCTTATCAAGAAGCTTTTCTGTAGCCTTAATAAGACAAACAACAGAATATGTAGCCTCCTGAGGTGTCTGCTCTGCATGACCCTTAGTATCATGCTGATGCCACAACCACTCAGATTTAAGAAGCATCTCTTCTATCTTTGAATCATCAAGAAGCGCCTTAAGATCGCTATCCATCTGAGGTGCAGCAGCTCTACCAAAGAGACCACCACGTCCTATAGAACCAGAATCGTTCTTTCTGTATCTAGCAGGAACAACTATATCCTCATATGTCTTTACAAGCATCTTCTCTGCAGACTTTGTATCATATTCGCTGTTGATAATAGCAATACGTCCACCATTAAGACCATTCACAATCATATCCTCTGCAGCCATGAATACAAGTGTCTTCTGACGATCATCTATCATCTGCTTAATTTCATAATTTGTCTTAGACTTTTCAAGGATTGCATTCTTACGAACCTTAAACGCCTTAATCTTCTCCTTAATACTGAAGAACATCTTCAGAAGTGAAGGATTAGCATTTACATAATCGTTAATCCAGGTAATTTCAACATACTGATGCTCAATCTTATTTGAAAGTTCATATACGTTGTAACCATCAAATACAACATTAAGAGTTGTATAGAGTTTTTCAAGTATCTCATACTTCTCTTCCCATGGACGTCCGGTTACTTCGGAATTAACTAATTCCTTAATACCACATTCATAGAATACAAGATTATACTCATAAAGACCTTCAAAAATATTAGTCTTACCTGTTAGCTGAGCACCTGCACCAAGGATCTGAAGATTCTTCTTCATATCTGGTTCATTCTCAATATAGAGATAAACCTTCTTTACAAATGCACTAACTTCACTGATAAGTGTATCAATTCTCTTATTATAAAGCTCCTGCTTAGAAATAGCTGTAAGTACATTTCTACTCAGAACACTAGTATCCTGTGTTGTATTTACATTTCTGATAAGCTCTTTGAAGCTTTCATAAACTGCCATGTTATCAATAGGAATATATTCAGCATTAAGTCCATAGAACTCAAAGGCTTTATTATAATCCTTGTTAGCAATAAATGTATTGAAAAGTCCAATTGAAAGCTGAGTCTTATAATCATTTCCAACATGTGGATCTTCAACTACATAATCATAAAGAACTTCAAGGTTACTAATATAAGCATCTGAATTTGCAAGGGATGTAGGAAGTCCCATATCCATAACAACATTGATCAGATCAAGGTATCCAAGAAGTGCCTTATCAAAATTCTTTGGTCTGTCATCATCCTCAAGTATCTGATAAGAAACGTTGATAAGAAGCGGTGCTATACGCTCACCAATGAGTCTCATAGCTTCACCAAACTTCTCTCTTTGATACAGGTAAATAAGCCATATACTATAACGATAAATACCTGTTGTGTTTATAGGTGCATCGATGTCAGTAGGATCAATCTCGCCATATACGAACTTAAAAAGTGGTTCAATCCACTCATCAATCTCATATCTTCCTTTGGCTTTGATATTCTCATCTACAAACTCTCCCAGCTCATACAGCTTAGTACACTGAGCCTTCACGTCGTCATCAACGCTCATAGTCTTCAGGTCGAAGTTGCTATCTTTGAGGTAATCTATAACAAGTGCATAGAATCCATCCTCAACCTGCTCATTCAGGAATCTGATAAGTAACCCCTTGTTGTTCGAAGCTGCTATGGAAAGTACATTATTATCACTGCCCGTAATATTAGCCGGTAATGCCATTTTTCCATCCCTCCTCATTCTACTTTACATAATCACATTATAAATTGCATTTTAGCTTGATATGATGCTAAATCATCATCAAACAATTAAATTGATTGTATCAAAATTACAAAAGTCATGTCAACGTCATATTGTCAATTTTTTATAAATTTTTTTGTTAATTATGCACAAGTCCAGCCATTTTCAGTATTGCCATGGCATTTCTTGTGGTACATCTTCCAGATTTAATCTTATAATCGAACCTAAGTTCATCGTCCTGGTAATACTCTTCAAAATGATAATTATCTGCATTTTTCCCACTTGTGGTCTTAAGATCACAGAGTTCAAAATCATGAGTTGTAACTATGATCATTGCATTTCCCGCCGAAAGCTTCTTAAGCGCCTCCTGTGAACCTACTATTCTATCAGCGGAGTTTGTACCCTTAAATATCTCATCTATCAGGCATAAAGCCGGAATTTCCGGATCAGATTCAACATATTCAGCCATTTCCTTAATCCTGAGAATCTCTGCATAGAAGGTTGAGATACCGCCTGCCACGTCATCCATTACTCTCATAGATGTAAAAAGCCTAGCATAAGGCACACTAAACTTCTTGGCACATACCCCACAGCCCACAAAGCCAAGAACCATATTTATGGCAATAGTTCTTAAGAAGGTTGTCTTACCTGACATATTGGATCCCGTAATAATAGTAAGACTTTCAGAAAGAGCCGAATCATTAGATATTACTGTAGCAGGATTAATCATAGGATGATATATACCCTCCATAATAAGTCCACCTGTCATATCTTTATCTCTTCTGATTTCAGGCTTACTTGTCTCTCTGATCATTGGAATTACTGCAAGAGATCCAAGTTCTTCAATATCTGAAACCACATCAAGACAATCCTCGAATACATTTTTATTCTTTTGGCTCCAATTACTGGCAAGTAAAGCAATTATATAATCCCAGCCTAAAAATCCAGCAAGCACCATATGAGCTAAAGGATTAAAGGAAATATTATTAAATGAACCTATTCTTCCAAGGGATTTAACTGCCGCAAGAAGACCATGACGACTTGTAACCTTATCATGAATATTCTTAAGCATCTCTGTATCAAATTCCATATTGGCCAGAAGACTAAGCATTCTATAATAATCATCAGCCACAGATCCATATTTATAAACTGGAGATATAATATTATCAAGAATAGTCTTTGGGCCCCATGTTAAAACCAGGCCTATAATAAAAGTTACCAATATCCTTGATGGGGAAACATTTCCCATAAGAACCATAGTAATACAGGCAATATTCATAATAGGAACTATAAGCATAAGTGGGTACATCCAGAAAGCGAAATATGCTTCCTTATTTGAAACTGACTTTTCTTCTTTTGTAACCTGAGAACCAGCGTCTCCAGATTCAGGTTCTCCAGATTCAAGTTCTCCAGATTCAAGCTTTTCAATTTCTAACTGTTTCTTTCTTTCTTTTTCCTTTTTTTCCAATATAAGTTCGGAATAAGATTCAAAATCAAAAAGAAAATCCTTCTTCTGCATCAATTCATTTATAGCATCATATCTTTTATCAATTTCATCAATATGATTAACCTTTAAAGAAAGAGTTTCTGCAAGTTTTTTTCTTCCTTCTCCAGTATGTGCTATAGAAGAAAGCTGAAAAAGAGAATTTTTTCCAAGAAGATCCAGATCATGAGACAGATTATCCTTTCTATCAAGATATTCTGATCCATCACTGGTAAAGTATCTCCACTCACCAGATATACGCTTAAGATATCTGTCCATAACTTCCGTTTTAACCTTAAGGGCCTGGAGCTTTTCTCCAGTTACGCCATGAAATCTGATAAGTACAAGAAAAGCAAACAGAAGAATAATACCCAAAGCTATAAACAAAGACTTGGACTCTCCTATTCCTATAAAGAATAAAACAAGACCAGCCAGAAAACTGACAAGTCTAAGTACCGCTATAAAAGAAAATGTCTTGTCAAGCTTCATCCTCTCCTCTTCTATAGCTTTTTTTGATTCAATAATAACATTTTTAATTTCCATAATTTTTAACCTCGCCTCAATAGATTAACACAAGATTTATACTCATTCAAGATTTATCAATCCATACACCCATAAATATATATCCAAAATTAATCCAATTTTAATGTATACTTGTAATCATTTTCTTACATTCATGCTATACTATATATTGATTTTTCCAAAATGATACATTAAAATATATAATTATTAAGAAGCCTTACATATATATAGAAAGGAAGGTAATACATTATGGCTAGACGTAGTTTATTGGGTAGTTTATTTACTGTAACAGCTGCAGCAGCTGCTGTTGCCGGTGTTGCATATCTTTTCAAAGAAGAAATCCGCGAAACACAGACATACAAGGATCTCAACGAAAAATATGATGTAGACAACAAGATTAAGACATATTCAGAGAAAGCAAAAGAAACAGCTTATGATCTTAAATATAAGGCTAAGGATGCCACAAGAGATCTTAAAACAAAGGTTGATGAGTGGAAAGCTACAAATGATGATAACATCTTTGAAGATGATGAAATAATCATTGATTACGATGAGCCTTCAGAGGACAGGAATTATACTACCATCAAAGAAGATGTCAAAGATAAGGCTGAAGAGGTTAAGGATAATGTAGCAGATGCTGCCGACAAGGCTAAGGATAATATTGCTGAAGCTGCTGACAAGGCTAAGGATAATATTGCTGAAGCTGCCGACAAGGCTAAGGATAATGTAGCAGATGCTATGGATAAAGTTAAAGAAGATATAAAAGATGCAGCTGAAAACATCGAAATAGACTAAGAAATTTTTAAAATTTTATATTATCAACAATAAAACAGGACGACCATTTATTATCATATGGTCGTCCTGTTTTATTATATGAATATATATTAAACATTTCTTTTATAATTCAGTCTATAGTTTTAATAAATATAATTTATTCTTATTTATCAGCCTCTTTATCCTGCCTTTTCAAAACCTCAACATGAGAAAGGTATGCATATATTATATAATTTTCTGTTATGTACTCGGCTCCATTTTTTTCAATAAGCCTGTTATCTAATTCATCATCCAATATCCTAAGCATAGAAAGTCTGCTTTTGAATAGCTTTCGTTTATTATAACCAGAAGCAAAAAGAGGAAATATTAAAGCCAAAATAAAATATGCCATAGTACTAATAAAGAGAATTTTTGCAAGGATTCCGGCATATTGAATACCTTTAATTCTATATTCAGGATATTGAAGCTCATCCATAATCATTGGATCAATAAAGCCCTCAAAGACACCTTGTCCAAGGCCGGTCTCTTCACTATACTCATCCTCAATATAGGCAGCTGTTACTTTATCAAGAACCAATCTTGCATTTACTGTAACAGTCTCTCCAGAGTTAATTTTTCTAATAGTCTCATCCTTTAATACAAAAAGACGCATATTATCACCATTAAACTGATAATAATACTTTCCTATTCTTTTATCCTCAGAAGTTACTTCATATCCAGAATACTCAAGAGGACCAACTATATCAAAAGATATATTTTTTTTGCCCTCAGTATAATATATTTCGCCATCTTCCAGACTGTCTATATGGAAAGTATTATAATCATCCAATAGTCCAACCTGAATCGTCATGAAGATAAGAAGCACCTCCATGACGATAACAGGAAAAATCATTGCTATTAAGTTTCTTCTGATTAATTTTCTAAACATTTTCTATACTTTATAAAGGCTATAAATCAAGCCATAATTATTTAGCCACAATATTTATAATCTTACCAGGTACATAGATTTCCTTAATAATTGTTTTACCATCAAGACGATTTCCAAGAGCCTCTTTAGCAGCCGCAAGAATTTCATCCTTTGACGCATCCGCTGGTACATTTACAGTAAGTCTAGTCTTTCCTGATACCTGAACAGGAAGTGTTATCTCATCTGTTGCAAGATGTTTTTCATCAAATTCAGGCCAGGACTGTTTGAACACTGACTCAGTTCCGCCAAGAGCTTCCCATAATTCCTCTCCAAGATGAGGGGCAAATGGAGCTATAAGTCTTACTGCAGTTCTAAGTGTCTCAAGATCAACTCCTGTAGTCTTAGTAAGGTCCACAAACTTATTATTATATTCCATAAACGCAGAAATAACTGTATTAAGATTAAAGGACTCAAGACGTTCTGAAACTGTCTTTACAAGGCCATTTCTAAGGCGAAGTGTTTCATCAGTTTCAGCTATAGCACCTTCCTTATCCTTATCTATATTATCCATTACAACTGTATAGAATCTCTTGATAAATCTATAGATACCATCTATTCCTGCATCATCCCATATAGCATCTGCTTCTGGTGGACCTACAAAGAGTTCATAAAGTCTAAGTGTATCACAACCATAATCACGTACTATATCATCAGGAGATACTATATTACCAAGAGATTTACTCATCTTGGTAGGTTTTCCTGTAACCTTATCACGTCCACAGATCATTCCCTGATTGAAAAGCTTCTGGAATGGTTCATCAAAACCAACTACTCCGATATCATAGAGGAACTTTGTCCAGAATCTTGAGTAGAGAAGGTGAAGTACTGCATGTTCTACACCACCTATATACATATCTACAGGAAGATACTTGTCTGCCTTTTCCTTAGATACAAGTTCCTTATCATTATGTACATCCACATATCTGAGGAAATACCATGAAGAACCAGCCCACTGAGGCATAGTATTAGTTTCTCTCTTAGCCGGGCCTCCACACTTAGGACACTTGCAATTTACCCACTCATCTATTGCAGCAAGTGGTGATTCACCTGTTCCTGTAGGCTCATACTTCTCTACATCCGGAAGTCTGAGTGGAAGCTCCTCTTCTGGAACAGCCACACAACCACATTTCTCACAATGAACAATAGGAATTGGTTCTCCCCAATATCTCTGACGTGAGAATACCCAGTCACGAAGCTTATAATTAGTTGTAGCCTTACCGAAGCCCTTTTCTTCTATAATATGAGGAGCCTGCTTCTTAAGTACAGCAGATTCCATACCATTCCATTCACCAGAATTAACCATGATACCAGAAGCCGCTGTATATGCCTCTGTCATATCATTTCCATCCTGAACATCATCCAGAGTTGGAGCAATAACCTGAACAATTGGAAGATTGAATTTCTTAGCAAATTCAAAGTCTCTATCATCGTGAGCTGGTACACACATAATTGCTCCTGTACCATAATCAGCAAGTACATAATCAGAAAGCCAGATAGGAGTCTTTGCACCATTAAGAGGATTTATTGCATAGCAGCCTGTAAATACACCAGTCTTCTCCTTATCAGCCATACGATCAATAGATGACTTAAGGGATGTCTGATAGATATAATCTTTTACATCCTTTTCTGTATCAGGAGTATAAAGCTTGGAAGCAAGCTCAGACTCTGGAGCAAGAACCATGAATGTTGCACCATAAAGAGTATCAGGTCTTGTTGTATAAACAGTAATAACCTCATCTCTGCCATCTACCGGGAAGTTAACCTCAGCACCTTCAGACTTACCAATCCACTCTGCCTGCATCTTCTTAACCTTCTCAGGCCAGTCAAGCTTATCAAGATCAGCAAGAAGTCTCTCTGCGTAAGCAGTAATCTTGAGCATCCACTGACGAAGATTTTTCTTTGTAACATCAGCTCCACAGCGCTCACATTTTCCGTCCTTAACCTCTTCATTAGCAAGACCCGTCTTACAGGATGGACACCAGTTAATTGGCATCTCCTTCTCATAAGCAAGTCCCTTCTTAAACATCTGGACAAATATCCACTGTGTCCACTTATAATAATCAGGATCAGTAGTATTAACTTCCATATCCCAATCATATATAGCAGCAATCTGCTTAATCTGTCTTTTAATATTGGCAACATTATCAGCTGTTGATATAGATGGATGAATTCCATTCTTAATCGCAAAGTTCTCTGCAGGAAGTCCAAATGCATCCCAGCCCATTGGGTGGATAACATACTTACCATGCATCATCTGATAACGGCTCCACACATCAGAGATAACATATCCTCTCCAATGTCCTACATGAAGTCCATTTGCTGAAGGATAAGGGAACATATCCAGGCAGTAATACTTAGGCTTATTACCGTCATTTACATTTACCGGCTCCTTCTCCCATTTTTCTGTCCATTTCATTTCAATCATCTTATGATCAAACTTAGCCATTTATTTTTCCTCCAATTAAAAATATATTTAGAAAATAAATTTACTGTTTTTTATTATCATGATGGGTAACCTTATCTAAAAACTCCTTAGAATGCTGAAGCTGCATCATCTTTTTAGCTCTTTTCTTCTTAACAGAAGAAGATTCAATCTTTTTCTTAGGCCCCTTTACCGGATTACCCTCTTCATCTATTTCACGCAATGCAACAAAATATTCTGTATCATTTTCAAGTCCCTTCTTATTAAGCGAATCCCTTAAATATATAGTAAGCATTGTATAAATACAAGCAAATGTAGGAACTCCAAGAACCATTCCTGTAAAACCAAAGAGATTTCCTCCAACCAGGATTGCAAAAAGAACCCAGAAGCTGGAAAGTCCTGTTGAGTCTCCTAAAATAAGGGGACCAATAATATTACCATCAACCTGCTGAAGAATAATGATAAATATTATAAAAACAACACACATTTTAGGGGATTCTACAAAAACCAGAACCGCCGATGGTATAGCTCCGATGAAAGGTCCAAAGAATGGTATAAAATTAGTAACACCAACAATAGCAGAAATCAGGAGCGCATATGGCATACCTACAATAGTACAGAATATAAAACATATAAATCCTATAATTATAGAATCAACTATCTTACCACTAATAAATCCGCTAAAAACGCCATCAATATAATCAACAGATTTAAGAATAGCATTTCCACGTTCTCTATTAAATAGAGCATATATAATTTTTTTGCCCTGGGCAGAAAGCTTGTCCTTGCTAAGAAGTATATAGATTGCAGCTATAACACCAACTAAAAAGTTTAATATAAGCTTAAGTCCACCTACGATTCCATTTGTAATGGATTTAACCACTGTATCCATATTAGGCAGCAGTTCATTAGTAAACACATCCCTGATGCTATCCTCAATATCTTCCATATAATTACTTGTAAGCTGTGATAGCTCTGGATTATCCTTCAAAAGCTTAGTAACGAAATTTTCCAGATTATTAGCATATGAATCAAGATTTTCATAAAGCTTATTTATACTTTCATAAAGAGAAGGAATAAGAATCCACAAAAGGGCTGTAATAACTGCAAGAAACATAATCATAGCCAGAATCACAGATAAAACATGTGAAATCCTAGTGATTTTTTCTTCACTTGATTTTTTTAAAATTGCAGTTAGAGGCTTTTTTAAGTCATTTCGGAATCTATTCACTATAGGATTTAGCAAAAATGCTATAATACATCCCACAATAATAGGAGACATAGCCCTAAGAAGACGGGTTATCACGCCAAAAAACTCGCTGGATTTACCTATCAACATGTAAAATAATACTATTACACATCCGGCTCCCGCAAGCGTAAACATTAGCTTTAAATCAATAAAATCAAACCGTTTTTTCTTCTTCTTATCGTCTTCCTCCAAAGCTTCCTCCAAAACTTATTTAAATATAAGTCAATAATAAAAATGTAATTTATAATAAAATCCAGTTAGTAATTAGAATTAAAAAATAAAATCACATTTTATCATATGCAAAAATCATTTATAACCTTTAAATTATAACACCAAACAATCTTTTCTGCATCTAATTCTTATATTTTAAATCAATAGCTATACGTCTTTTTAAAAGGTGAAGCCTTCCATAAATAGGTGGTTTACCTACTATCTGACAATATCTCATAAAGTCCTTACTATATATCTTAAATCTTTTTAAAGCGCTGAGTCTACTCATTTCAGACCTTCCAGAAAAGGTCTGTTCATAACTTTGATCTAGTACTAAAACCTTATTAAGAGAATGTCTGCTAAGATTATACATAAGTGTATAGTCAACCATATCCACAAATAAGGATTCATCAAATCCTCCAATTTTATCAAGGCTGTCAAGTCTTATTGCAGTACCAGAATTTATACAGCATATATCATCATAGGTACCAGGTCTAGTAATATAATCTTTACTACGGAATATAAACCTAAAGCCTTCTACTGGTGACATAGGTCGTCCTCCGCTTTCAATAAGTCCTGTTATTACATTTACTCCATCCTTATCTCTATCACCATCTCTAACGCTAAGATATATAGCCCTTAGATAATCATAGGAAAAATCAGAATCATCATCTACAAAAAGCATAAAATCCTTCTTGGGATTTTCAGACGTTCTGAGAGCATATTCAATAGCCTTATTATAAGCCTTGGAAAGACCTATATTTTTCTCTGAACGTATATATGCAATGCCACTGTTAGTAACATATTCCCTTAGTTCATCATCAGCAATAGCAAAGGATTCTTTGTCAGAATTATCAACAATTATAAATTTAGCTTTCCCACTTCCATGATGTTCAATCAAGCGTTTAGTTACATCTCTCGAAAGAACATCATGTATACTTTTATTATAAATAACCATGGCGATATATAACATAGCACGCTCCTATATCCAAATTTCTATATGTAAATTTATATAATCAAATCTCTATATCTAAATTTTTATATTTTGCCACTATATTCTGTTTCGCATTTTAAGATTTAAATTATAATTCTCATTAATTCTATATATAAAAATCAAACCATTAATAAGCCTTTACCTTAGTCCAGTAATCAGCAAACATCTGCTTGACTTCTTTTTCCTGATAATAAAAGACTTCATTCTGAGGAGCTCCAAATACAGGAGTATATGCTTCTATACCCGCAAAATAATCATCCTTCATATCTTCCCTTACCTGTTTAACAGGTGTTGTATAGCCTACGAATTCAGAATTTTGAACAACATTATCATATTCCAGCATATAATCCATAAATTCTTCAGCAAGCTCAGAGTCGGAGCAATCCTTGGTCATTACCATACAATCGCACCATTCCACTGTACCTTCAGGAGGATCAAAATAATCAAGATTATCATTTTCCTCCATAATATAAGCGCCATCACCAGAATAAACAACAGCAATAGCCTTATTTCCAGCAATCATGTTATCCATTACATCATCGCCTACATAGACAACATCCATTGTTTTCTTCTGTTCAATAAGCCACTCATAGGCTTCTTTTATCTCATCTGGATCAGTTGTATTAGTTGAATATCCAAGAGACTTAAGAGGAATCATAAAACTGTCTCTTTCAGAATCATACATATATACATCTCCTGCATATTTAGGATTCCTAAGAAGCTCCCATCCATCCTCAAGGTCTTCCTCGGCTACCTTAGTTGTATCATATAAAATTCCAACTGTTCCAACAAAATAAGGTACTGAATAAGTATTATCCGGATCAAATGAATAGCCCATATTCTGTGGGTCAATATCATCCTTATGTGTAATATTATCCCAGTTTACTGGAATAAGATAATCCTCCTTAATCAGTCTCTCTATCATATAATCACTAATAATTAAAATGTCATATTCAGAGCCACTCATAAGCTTGGTATACATAGATTCATTAGAATCAAATGTTTCATATATGATCTTGCAATCGTATTCTTCTTCAAACTTTTCTACCAGAGCAGGATCCATATATTCCCCCGCATTAAAAATCCTAAGAGTTCTGCCACTACTCTTTATACCAGCAAAAAGGCTGAGACCTATAACCATGGCCAGAAGAACCACCATAACCTTCTTCATAGTATTCTTAAGCATAGCTGGTATAAGCTTTGATGTAATTATAAGTATTGTAATCACAAGAATAACAATAGTAGAAAGCGCATTAATAGTTGGATTTGTACGCTTAGTCATATTGTAAACAACAATGGAAATATTCTCCACACCATTACCTGTAACAAAATAAGATATAACAAAGTCATCAAAGCTCATTGTAAAGGCAAGAAGAATGCCCGCATATATGCCATCCTTAAGCATAGGTATAATAACCTTTACAAGTGCCTGAAGCGGCGTAGCCCCAAGATCCATTGCAGCATCCGCAATAGAGGAATCCAGCTGTCTAACCTTTGGATAAACCGAGGTTATTACATAAGGTGTACAAAATGCTATATGGGCAAGAAGCATAGTCATATAACCCTTTTGTATCATGGCTGAAGAAAAAAGAATCATAAGACCGATAGCAGTTACAATATCAGGATTCATGATTGGAAAATTGTTAATGGTAAGAACAATATCCTTAAGAATTCTTCTATTTTTCGAAAGTCCTATAGCTGTTATAGTTCCAAGTATTGTTGAAATAATAGTTGCAAACAGAGCTATTGTAAGGGACACATAAACCGCCTTCATAATAGAACCATCTGTAACCAGTCTTTCATACCATCTAAGAGAAAAGCCTGTAAGATTAGTCAGACTTTTAGATGAATTAAAAGAAAATACCATAGTTACTACTATAGGCAGATAGAAAAACACAAATATAATAGCTATATATAATATATATATAATTCTCTTTTTATCTTTTTTATTTTCTGACATCTGACTCCTCCTTATCTCCCTTGTCGAAACGTTTCATAAGAGTCAGTCCAAGCAGAATTAAAAAAGTAAGAATAATTGATGCTGCAGAACCGAAATTCCAGTCTCCAACAGAAATGAACTGATTTTCTATAAGATTTCCAATCAGCATAAACTGGGCTCCGCCCAAAAGCTTAGGAATAACGAAGGTTGATATAGCAAGAAGAAATGTCATCATTATTCCATTTATTACACCAGGAATACTCATCTTAAGTATTACATTTATAAATGTCTGAAAACTATTAGCCCCAAGATCATGCGAAGCTTCTATAAGCGACGGATCAATCTTTCTTATGGATGTATGAATAGGAATAACCATAAATGGCAGAATATCGCTGATAAGTCCTACAAGAACTGAAAAGTCTGTATACATCAGTTTCTGAGCCTCAATGCCCATAAGACCAAGAATATTATTAATTATGCCATTATCAGAAAGAATTCCTATCCAGGCATAGGTTCTGAGCAAGGTATTGATCCACATAGGAATTGTAACTATAAGTATCAGAAGATCCTGAGTAGAATCCTTAAATTTGGTTATAAAATATGCCAGTGTATATCCAAGCACAAGGCAAATCAATACAGATATAAATCCCAACTTAAAGGATTTCTTTAATACATCAAGATAAATAGGCTCCCCTATCTTCTTGAAATTCTCCAATGTAAATTGAATATTAACAAGTTCATTCCCACCGGTTGTAAGGGAATATAAAATAATAAGCAGCAAGGGAACTACTATTATAACAAGAGACCATATAAGGTAGGGTCTTATAAGTTTAGTATAATGTTTCATTTATTTATCTTAAAACCTCATAAATTCAAATATTAATACAATAATCAATCAAAGATTAATTACCATTCCATAGGATACATTACATGTATCTCATCCGGGCCAAACTTAAGTCCAACCTTAAGCCCTATATCATAATAATCAGTGGTATGAATCAGATAATCTCTATGCTCAGTCTCCACTACTATCTCATGATGAACGCCCTTAAATATAATAGATTTAACAACGCCCTTAATCTTAGCCTCCTTAGGCTTAACAATATCAATATCTTCAGGCCTGATAACAACCTCAACCGGTTCGTCATCCTTAAAGCCCTTATCAACACATTCAAAATCCTCACCATCAAATGATACCAGAAGATCTTTTTTCATTATAGCTTCTATAATATTTGAATCCCCAATAAACTTAGCTACAAACCTATTCTCTGGTTCATTATAAATATCTTCAGGAGTACCAACCTGTTGAATAATACCATCATGCATAACAACAACAGTATCAGACATAGAAAGAGCCTCTTCCTGATCGTGGGTAACAAAGATAAATGTAATGCCAACTTCTTTTTGAATCTTTTTAAGCTCAATCTGCATTTCCTTACGAAGCTTAGCATCAAGAGCTCCCAAAGGCTCATCCAAAAGTAGAACCTTAGGTTCATTTACAAGAGCCCTGGCAATAGCAACTCTCTGCTGCTGTCCACCAGAAAGGCTAGTTACATCTCTCTTCATAAAGTCACTAAGTCCCACAAGTTCAAGCATATTGGTAACCTTATGGTCTATAATAGCTTTATCCATTTTCTTTATCTTAAGGCCAAATGCGACATTATCATATACATTTAAGAAAGGAAAAAGTGCATACTTCTGAAAGACTGTATTTACCTCTCTCTTATAAGCTGGAACCTTAGTTATATCTACCCCATCAAATAATACCTCACCACTTGATGGTTCTTCAAATCCTGCTATTATCCTAAGCGTTGTGGTTTTCCCACAGCCCGAAGGTCCAAGCAGAGTCAAAAATTCATTTTCATGTATTGTAAGGTCAATACCCTTCAACACCTGCTGATCTTCAAAATTCTTGGTCAACCCTTTTAGTTCAATAAGGGGCACTTTCTTTTCGTTGTCGCTCATAGTTTTACTCCATAAAAAAATCTGGTATATTTTTAATTTGATTAAAAAACATACCAGAAGATATTATCAAAAATTTAAAATTATAGCAATAAAATTATATATAATAACTCATGTTTTTAAATAGTTAAAAATCTATTTATAAGTATCACAAGTGTCAGGATATATTCTCCAAAGAGGTGTAACAGTACCAGGCTTATAACCTATATATACTACAGGTTCATTCGTTACCGTATCTCTACATACAGCCCATAGCTCAGGCAAGACCTCCACATTTTTAAGTTCACCTTTAATTTTTTTTC
Source organism: Eubacterium sp. (assembly GCA_024696635.1). GTDB lineage: Bacteria > Bacillota > Clostridia > Lachnospirales > Lachnospiraceae > Eubacterium_Q. The sequence continues at coordinate 15,638 of JAILGP010000047.1, forward strand.
CATACTTAAGTGGTGTTATACAATTACTTTTACCATCATAGGCGTTGGCACCTCTTTTAGTATAGGAATTACCACCACCAATAGCAGCGTCCTGCGCCAGTGCAACAAGCATCTCATCAACAAAAGCCTGTTCTCCAGCTCCATTATGCGCACTTTTATAAAGAGAATTTTCCCAATTGCCAACCTGAACTCCCCTAGCCCAAGCCACAAGTCTCATAGTATGTCCATAATAAGGATCCGTAAACTGTCCTGCAGACTCATTTCCAGCAGTATTCATCCACGCATCCATTACTTCATCACTTCCACTAGCAAGAGCATAATTTACTGCATCATATATTATTTTTCCAGTCTGAACATCAACAGCTTTCCTAGACTTCTCAATATATCTAATAACTGCAGGAGTAATAACAGAAGCAAGTATACCCATTATCGCCACAACTATAAGAAGTTCGACCAAAGTTAGTCCTTTATTATTAGTAATATTTTTTCTTATCATAACCCCTCCATTACACCAGTTGTCCAAACAATATTACTATCAATATTACTATATTACTATCAATATTACTATATTACTATCAATAT
>JAILGP010000053.1 GCA_024696635.1 Eubacterium sp.
GGACCAAGCTCTTTATTATTTTCTTTTATAATATTAGGCTTTTCAGGTACTGGTTTGATACCTTCTTTAATCTTATCAGCCATAGCGTCATTAATTTTATCAGGATTCTTTTGCCTGAAATTATCAAGTGCATTTACTGCATTTACCTTAGAACCCATATTCTTAGATATCTGATTCATGGTTTTAACGGCATTTAAAAGCTTATCCATATTTTCAGGCTTAGCATTTTCCATCTTAGAAAATACTTCATTCATGGAATTCTGCATAATTTTATCGGCCATTTTATTAAATTTTATGGTATTGAACTTTTTAATATTATTTTCCTTTAATAAAGTATCTATTGACTTATCAATCTGACTATCAACTATCTTACCTGCACCTGAACTGAACATATTACTATATTGTTGTCTTTGATTAGAATTAGGTTTTACTATTTCCTTCATCTTATCAAGAGAAATGTTATTTGCATTTTTTATAGAATGATTAAGTCCATTCAAAAACATACAGTCTTTGATTGCTGCTGATATTTCAGGCTTATTATTGAAATTCTTATGACTTATATTATAAATCTCATCTTCAAGTCCGGCCTTAACATATTCTTTTGTATCATTACCTGTTAATGTTGTATTTGCTGAACAGTTTTTATCATATTGTTTGTTAGCCTTTTCTTCTGCCTTATACTTCCAGCGCTTTTCATCATTCTGTATATATTCATTATACTGCTCTGCCTTAAGCTGCTCTGTTTTATTCATAAGTTCAGTAAATTTAACATTTTTAATATTACCACCAACATTCATTTTGAAGGTCTGTCCAGCCAGATAATTTTCATTATCTACTGCAAGATATGTATTACCTGGATTTATGGCGAAATCAGTAAGATTGTTAAATTCCTTATAATCCTCCTTATCAAGAAAGAACTTATTCTGCGGAGAATTATTCCATCCCGCTGCTTTATAAAATAATTCAGCCTTTTTCTCTGCTATTTTGATATTATCAAGCATTTCCTGATTTCTTTTGGCTATAGCACTTATTTTTTCGTCTGAAAAGCCGATTTCCTTAAGCTTTATATACATTACAGAATTTGGATTTTTAAATTCATCAACTGAAGTTTTAAGTTTTTCATACGCTTCCTTATCATAATGAAGCATATTCGGAAGCTCAAGTTCTCCTTTTTTATTTAAAAGCTTCTTTAAAGAATCTGAATCCTTAGCCTGCTTAACCATTCTGTATTCAGGAGTTTCTACATAAGCATTTTTAAACATATAAGAAATTGACTTAATATAACCATCCATATAAGGGAATGGATCATTTTTAAGTTTAACATTTGTAAAATCAAATGTATCATTAAGCTTTTCTAATTCCTGAATAGTTTTTTCTATTTCAAACTTATCATCATCACTGAGATTACCCTTGAAATTTTCTTCATAAAAATTAAGGCTTACTTCCTTATCAGGATCAAAATTAGCATCTTTAGTATCTTTAGCATCTTTAGCTAACTTCTCTTTTTTTGCTTTTTTTACTGCAGCGATTTCTTCCTCAGAATTACACCATAACGTTCTAAGCTTATTATTTAACTCTACATATTTTCTACAAGAATATTCTCTATATGCTTCTTTTACAGATTCTATATCATTAGGATCAAAATCTCTACCCTTACAATCCTCAAATAATGGGTCCTTTTCTATTTCATTTTTTATCTTATCTGTAAGCTTTCCATCTTTAACTTCTATAGTTTTTACGCTTTGTCCAAATTTATCTCTAAATTGATTATAAGTATTTATAATGGAATTCTCTTTAAGGATTCCTTTACTTCTCTTTCCTGTTAGAGATTCTTTAATAAATCCTGTTATAAATGAAGGCTTTAATTGATAGTTTCTTATCATACCAAAATTAATATCAGGAACAGGAATTTTATTAAACGGAGTCACTACATCAACGCCAAAATATGTTCCTAAAACATGCTTATACATTGCACTATCCGGTTTAATGGTCATGGTCATGGCTGGAAGAAATTGATTATTTCTTATCTGACCATTACTAGGATCTGTAAAGGCTGTTTTAAGATCTACGGAATCGAAGGACATATCATTATCATAGGCTTTAATAGACTGTATTATTATATTTCCGTTCTTATCCGTACTTTTAAGACACTTGAAATTACGACCATGTCTATCCTTCTGTAGGCAAAGAGTATCAACAGCCTGAAGTCTCATAAGGTTTCTTATTGCTTCAGGGGAATACATTATCTGATTACCTTTTGCTTCAGCTTCCTTCATAATATCTATAAGCTCTGTTCCAGGAGCCTCTTCGGTTATAGTACAAAGCTGATTTACTACAGAACCATCTCTTCTCCTAAACTTAACAAGTGCAGTCTTTGATTTTGTAATAACATCATCAAAACCAAGATGCTCTGCTAATCTGGAGGTAGCTGTATTGTTGATGGCTGCTTTATCATTTGCGTTTTGCATCTTTGTGGCGCTCATCTGTCCAAAAAGCTCTACTTCCTTACCCATGGTAATTCGGAACATGTCAATTATCTGCTTATCAGACATATCCTTAATAGAATCAAGAAAAATCTTATCCTTATCTGGAGTAAGATTCATTTTTTCTTTGATCCATTCCTGTGCATTCATTTTTTTAAGCTTTGTCGAAGCATTAGGATTATAAGTATTATTTTCAATCATTACATGTTTACGAAATTTAAGAGCTTCCTGAAGAAATGTATTACCCTCTGCTTCTTTAATCATTTGATCTATTGTTTTACTTTCATCTTCTGGTTTATCAGCAAGCTTATTATATTCTTCGAATTGTCTGAACATATCATCGAAATTATGTGCAAAATATCCAGCATATTTATCTGCCAGTTTCTTCTTATCGGCAGCGCCTGCTCTTTTTATTGAATTAGACATATTATTAAGAAGATTTAGTCCAAAATTATAATCATCATTATTAATAGACTTAAGTCTCTCTTCTACCGGATGATCATTATCTGGATTTTTAAGATTAGCATTTTCCTGACTTTTCTTAAGCTGACTTATACGACGACTAAGAAATCCTTCAAGATTTTCATTAATAAATGGAAGATTTTCCTTAAGGTAATAGTATTTTCCATCCTCACCCTTAAGCTTGATTCTGTAAACATCAGTAGAATTACCCTGGTTCTGCCATTCTACATCCCCTTCTGCTTCTTTTGATTCAAACTCATTTATAATATTCCAGGAGTTAAGACTATTCTTTTTTTCGTCATCCATCTGTTCAAAATTAATAGCCCCGTCCCTGACAGCATCAACTATGCTACTTAGATCTCCCCTTATTTTTCTCATGGCTTCGAGAGTATCTGATACTTCCTTATATCTTCTCTTTCCAGGTCCGGATGATGGCTTCTTAACAGTAAGATAGTTTGCGGCAGCCTTCTCATATTCATTATAAGCAAGATCTATTCTTTCCATATAGGCCTTGTAATCAAATATACCTTTATCATTTATATACTTATCCAGGCCTTCATTCATAACATGGTTAAGAGCATTAAGAGTTCTTCTAACCCATTTCATTTCTGTTGAAGCCTTCTTAAAAAGCCTCCAATCCTTGTTTAGAACGGAGGTTCCCTTTATAACAAATTCAGAAGCAACAACATTTCTCTGCTTGAAATCATTTTCTGTTACTTCTTTATGAAGAGCTGTCCATGCTCTGTCTCTTGCTGCTTTCTGAGAACTCTTGCTTGCCTTCTTTTCATCCTTTGTAAGCTTAACCTCTTCTCGTCTAAGCTCAAAAGGATATTTTATATAATAATCACCCTTAATCTTTACAACAAATTTCTTCTCTTCTTCCTTTAGAAGATGATATCCTAGTAAAAGATTTTCGTTCTTTTTCTTTTTCCTAGCCATTTAGGTAACCTCCTCGAATTAATTAACTAAACCCCACTAAAGTATTCAACATCAGTCACTTGAAAATGTTTTGGGAACTTATCATATTCCTTCTGAATTTTGGACTGTGAATAAGCTTCATTTCCATAATTATTAGCTATGGCCTGAAATGTATCTACATCAGCTGATAGTTCAAAGACCTCCATGCCATCAGAATTCTTCTTTTCTACAAAATCAAAATAATATTCAGTAAAGAAATCATCTATCTCACTATCATCAAGATACTCTTCTCCTTCATAAACAGGAATGTGTGCATATATTTCTTCAAATCCATTTTCCTCTGCAAGAGAAAAGCAGGTATTAAGAAGACCATATCCACTGCCCTGATATCTCATTTCAGGATCTACCCACATCCACTTAATTACCATATCTCCATCTTCAATAGCCACAATAGCTATTCCACATGCCGAAAGTAATACAGATGAGTCATCTATAGCACCTATTAAAACAGCTCCTTCATCGTGAAGAAAGTGTTCAAACTCCAGCGGAACAAACTCTGAAAAAATCTCCTTTACACCGTCACTAGTATTGTTCAGTATTATAGTTCTCATTTAAAAAACCCTCCTAAAATATATAATTATTACTCACTTAATTGAACAGCTACAATATACCCCTTTATGAACAACAAAAGCGCAACAAATAATAACGTATTTTAAATTTTTATTATTTTTTAATTTTGTATATGATTTTTGTATTTAGTTTTATATTTTATTTTGCATGTAAATTTTTATTATTAAATGCCTTTAAATGTATTCTATATATTCTCTCTCAGAAAGCTCTTTTACAAATCTACTAAGAGGAAAGCCAACTACATTATTATAATCCCCAGAGATTGACTCTACCAGTCTTTGACCTAAGCCCTGTATACCATAGGCTCCTGCCTTATCCATAGGTTCTCCACTTGATATATAATCAATCGCCTCATATTCATCAAACTTATACATATTTACAAGTGTTTCTACACAGAAGGAAAAACTATCTGTTTCTATTAATATATCCTGATATGAAGAAAATTTAAGAACCTTGCAGGTAACCCCTGTATATACTTTATGAGATTTTCCAGAAAGCTCCATAAGCATTTTTAGAGCAGTCTTTCCGTTTTCAGGTTTACCTAGAATCTTTTCATCCAATGAAACTACGGTATCTGCACCGATTACCATTATTCCACCCCTTTGAAGATCTATAAGTGTACTTAGATTTTCAGGAGGATTTTTTATAAAAGACTGGGCTACGGCATCACATTTTTGATAAGATAGGTCTAAAACAACTTCATCCGGCTTGGTTTTATGTTGTACTTCTTCTATTTCACTTACTATTACTTCAAATTCAAGTCCTGCCTGACTTAAAAGTTCTTTTCTTCTGGGCGAACCGGAAGCAAGAATCATTACTACATTTTGTCTCATGTCATAATTACCTCAAATTATTATATTTCCTATTCGGAATAATTAAAGAAAGCTTGTCCGGTTTCATAATTATAAAGGCAGTAGTATTCAAGCTTTTCTCCTCCACTTATATCACCTACCACACCGTAGGCCCAGGAAAGTGCATCTTCAGAAAGTTCCGAAATAGGTTTACCAGGAAGATATAAATAAAAAGTAGAACCACCTTCAATACCATAGGGTTCAGTATAAATATATAAGAAATCCTCATATAGTTCATCTGTTCCGACTATCTGATCTGTATTATAATAATCCAGTTCCATTTTATAGGTATAATCATCAACCTGACTTATATTTTTAAAAATACCATCGAAATTTGAATAATATATTGTACCATTTGGGTAACCATCTCCGGTAATCCCCATATCAGAGTCATGATAATTACCATGGAAATATCCATTTTCATCCATGACTAACCATGTAGACCAGCCTCCTGCTCCACTTGCAAAATCAAATGACATATTTTCGTTTACAGGTAATTTATCTTTTAATAACTCATTAATGTCCTGTTCAGAATTTGCTGATACCTTTGTTATAGCGTCATTAAATGACATATAGGTGGTCATATATTTTGCAGTTATATCATCTATTCCTTCTATTTCTGAATGAGAAAGTAGTACATCTATATCATCAATAAGCCCATTTACTTCTTTATTAAAGGTATCTTCATCATATGGACTTCCGTTCTTTTCATAATCAATTATGGTCTGGGTATAATCTTCATTTGGATATGTAAATTTACCATATTTATTTATACTTACATATTTACCCAGATTATCCATTTCAAGTTCATTGTAAAAGCCGTCGCTTCCTTCGTCTGTAACCTGATTAAATATGAGAAGCTTTCCTTTTGTTTTAAGGTCTGCTACATAAAAGATTGTCCCTCCGGCTACCTCTACATCAAGTCCTTCTGATTTATATGCTTCTACTGCATTTCCATTCTCATATATATAAATATTAAGTATAGCCTGGGCTCCATCTATGGCCTCCATGAAAATAAGGTCCTCAATTCCATCTTCATTGAGATCCTTAAAAGACACCGGATAGCTTTCGCCTGCATTATAGCCCATTTGCCAGGTATAATTATTTATTCCAACCTTATGCTCTACTAAAATATTAAGATATGCTTCGTATGATTTATTAATAGTATCCTGATCTGCTATTATTACTTCAGTACTTTCCTCAGTTTGTGCCTCTGTTGATTCACCTTCTCCATCTTTTGTTTTGGAAGCTGAGTCAGTATTTGATGCCGCATCACTCACACTACTAATCTCTTCTTCATTTGAAGATATATTATTATCTTTATCTTCATCTATTTTGGATTCAATTGTATTATCCTTTTCCTTACCAGCCTTGTAGGTTTTTACTATAAAAACTGTTAAAAGGGAAAATACAGCAATAAAAGAAATCGAACCAAGTATTATAGCTGCTGTAATAAGCTTTGAACCTTTTCTTTTATTATTTACTGTATTTAGATATGGTATTGCTTCTGTATTATTATCTATGGAATTTGAATTAATATTTGAATAAGAATTGTTATTTTGAACCTGGTCATTAAATTTATATTCATTAATGTTTTTCTGACTTCCGGGAAGCTTGCTTAATGACTGTCTAGATGAATTAGGGCTTGGTATATTAGGCTGTGAAGAATTATTTATCTGTTGGGAATTATTACTTTTCTGACTCTCTGGCTGCATTTCAGAATATGTTACCTGAACCGCTTTACCACAGAAGGTACAGAACAAAGAGCCATCATCAATATTCTTACCACAATTACTACAAAACATAATAAAAATCTCCTGTTAATTTAATTTAAATATATTAAAAATATATAACCTTATGGTATTTATTTCAAGTA
>JAILGP010000059.1 GCA_024696635.1 Eubacterium sp.
TGGATAGTTGCCAAGGCTAATCAGCTGGTTAAGGATGTTACAGATAATATGGAGAAGTATGAGCTGGGTATAGCAGCTGATAAGATTCATAACTTCCTTTGGGATGAATTCTGTGACTGGTATATAGAGATGGTTAAGCCAAGACTCTGGAACAAGGAAGATGATACAAGAGCAGCAGCTCTCTGGACGTTAAAGAATGTACTTACCACAGGTCTTAAGCTTCTTCACCCATATATGCCGTTTGTAACAGAAGAAATATTCTGTACACTTACAGATGAGGAATCCATTATGATTTCTCCATGGCCAGTATATGATGAGGCTAAGAACTTTGTTCAGGAAGCTGAGAATGTTGATGTTATTAAGGAAGCTGTACGTGCTATAAGAACACTTAGAACGGATATGAATGTACCACCTTCAAGAAAGGCTGCAGCTTATGTTGTATCTGATAAGAAGGAAGTAAGAGATATATTTGAAAATAGTAAGGCCTTCTTTGGCGCACTTTCTTATTCAAGTCAGGTTGATGTTCAGGAGGATAAGACAGGAATAGATGGAGATGCTGTTTCAGCTGTTATTCATAATGCAGTAATCTATATTCCATTTGCAGATCTTGTTGATGTAGATAAGGAGCTTGAAAGACTTGGCAAGGAAAAGGCTCGTCTGGAGGGTGAGATAGCCCGTGGCGAAAAGATGCTTGGAAACAAGAACTTTGTAGACAAGGCTCCGGAAGCCAAGGTAAATGCTGAGAAGGAAAAACTTGCTAAGTATAAAGAAACTTATGCTCAGGTATGTGAAAGAATTGACTCACTTAAAAAGTAGTTAAATAATTAAAAGGATTTAGAATGAACAACACTAAGAAGTTGAAAAGAAGAATTCAATATATCATAGTGATTCCTGTGGTGCTGGCCCTTATACTTATGGGTATGACTATTTACGAAAATGGTTTTACCAGTAAAATTGGTATAGTAAGTATTATTCTTATGGCTTTATATATCATTTTTGTGATAATTCTCTATATCAGAACGGCGCCGGAAATAAATAGTGTTATGGTTGAATATTCTCTGGAGCAGGGAAAGATACAAAGAGAACTGCTTCAGGAATTTGAGATTCCATATGCTATCCTTGATATTACGGGTCATATAATGTGGGCAAATGATATGTTCCACAGGATTGTTAATGTTTCGGAGGATAAAAGGATACGTAAATCCGTAGATACCTTCTTCCCGGAACTTCTTCCTGAAGTTATTAATGTGGCTGAAGACCTTAATCTTAATATTACATATAATAACCGTATGTATAAGGTATCAATAAAAAGGCTGGATCTTTCCACCGTATTTGATGATGGTAAGGATAAGAAGGAAAGCAAGGATGATGATATAGTACTTGCTATGTATCTCTTTGATGAAACAGATCTTAGAAGAGTAGAACAGATAGCATCAGATCAAAAGCTTTATGCAGGACTTATTTATCTGGATAATTATGATGAGGTTATGGATGCTCTTGAGGATGTAAAGCATTCCATACTTACTGCCCTTATTGAGCGTAAGGTAAATATGTACCTGTCTAATATTGATGCTATAGTAAAGCATGTGGAAAATGATAAATATTTCTTTGTGTTTAAACAGAAATATATGCAGACTCTCAGGGAGGATAAATTCTCTATACTGGATGATGTAAAGAATATCAATGTTGGAAATCAGATAGCCATGACACTGAGTATTGGTATAGGTTCAGATTCTGATGAGGATGTAAATGGCTTTGCCACCTCCTATGAAAGTGCGCGTACAGCTATTGGCATGGCTATGGGACGTGGTGGTGACCAGGCTGCTGTTAAAATCGGTGATCAGGTTACTTATTATGGTGGTAAGAGCGCTGGTACTGAAAAAACAACCAGAGTTAAAGCCAGAGTTAAGGCTCAGGCCTTTGAAGAACTCCTTCTTAGTAAAGAAAAGGTTATTATCATGGCTCACAAGAGACCTGATTCAGATGCATTTGGCTCTGCAGTAGGTATCTATAGAATGGTAACAGCCATGGGTAAGAAGGCCTATATTGTCCTTAATGAGATAACAGACGCTATAAAGCCTATAGTTAATACCTTCCTTGTTGGAAATCAGTATGATGGAGTTTTCTTAAAGAGTAACGAAGCTGTTTCCAAGGTGGATCAAAGTACAGTCCTGGTTGTTTGCGATGTTAACAGACCAAGCATGACAGAGTGCGAGGAACTGCTTTCACTGGTTCCTACAGTAGTTGTATTTGATCATCACAGACAGTCAAATGAATCGATTCAGGCGGCTACTCTTTCTTATATAGAGCCATTTGCTTCATCTGCCTGTGAGATGATAGCGGAAATGTATCAGTATATGTCTAAGGAGCCTAAGCTTCGTAATCAGGAAGCTGATGCTATGTACGCTGGTATTTTAATCGATACAGATAATTTCCTGGTAAAGACAGGTGTAAGAACATTTGAGGCTGCTTCCTTCCTTAGAAAGAGTGGAGCGGATGTAACCCGCGTTCGTAAGATGTTTAGAAGCTCAATAGAGGAAATGAAGGAAAAGGCCAAGGGAATAAGCCATGCAGAAGTCTTTATGGGGCATTTTTGCCTCTCTTATGTAGTGGCTGATGAAAATGCAAAGGATGCTCCTACAGTTGCTGTGGCAAAGGTTGCCAATGAGCTTCTTAATGTAGATAATATCAAGGCTTCCTTTGTTGTAACAGAGGCTGATGATGGAATTCTTTATGTATCGGCAAGATCCATAGGTGATGTTAATGTACAGATTGTTATGGAACGTTTTGGTGGTGGTGGCCATGCCAATGTAGCCGGTGTTCAGCTTAAGGGTAAGAAGAAGGATGAATTCTTTGATGAACTTAAGGAGGTTCTTAAGGAAATGGATGAGTCCGGTGAGCTTTAAGTATGTATTTATGATAAATAGAGGAAAAAGGAGAAAACATGAAAGTAATATTAAAGCAGGATGTTAAATCTCTTGGAAAAAAGGGTGAAATTGTAGAGGTTAATCAGGGATATGCAAGGAACTTTGTGCTTCCAAAGGGTCTTGGAGTTGAGGCTACAGCAAAGAATCTTAATGATCTTAAATTAAAGAATCAGAATGATGATAAAATTGCTGCAGAGAATCTTGCAAAGGCTCAGGAAATGGCCGATTCCCTTAAGGATAAAAAGGTAACTGCTAAAATGAAGGTTGGAGCAAATGGAAAAACCTTTGGCTCAATATCTACAAAGGAAGTGGCAGAACTTATAAAGAGTCAGCTTGGAATAGAGGTGGATAAGAAGAAGATTATTATGAGCGAGCCTGCTAAGGCTATAGGTGGTTTTAATGTTGGAATAAAGCTTCACCCACAGGTTACTGCTCAGATTTTACTCGATGTAGTTGAGGAGAAATAATAGGAGGCTTAATATAATGGCTGATGACGTTATTAATAAAACTCCGCCCCATGATCTGAATGCGGAGAAGAGCGTTATCAGTTCTATGCTTCAGGACCGTGACGCCATATCGGATGTGAGTGCAATCATATCCAAGGAGGATTTCTTTAATGGCGAATACGGTCTTCTTTATGAAGCGATGGTGGAGCTGTATAACGATGGAAAGCCTATAGATGAAACAATTCTGGCGGAAAAGCTCAGGTCCATGGGAGCCCCTGATGAAATATGTGGGCTGGGATATCTGGGAGAAATACTCGCTAGCAATAGTACTGCAGCATTTGCAATTAATTATGCAAATATCATAAAGGATAAGTCATATCTTAGAAAGCTTATAAAGCTGTCTAATGGTATACTAGCGAGTGCCTACGAAGGAAGTGCTCCTGTAGACCAGATAATGGATAAGTCGGAATCTTCTATTTTCGAGCTTATGCAGAAAAAATCCGGAGCTAAGGGCTTTGATGAAATTCCTGATGTAGTAATAAATGTAATTGATGAAATTGAAAAAGCGGTTAGTAATCGTGGAAAGATAAATGGTCTTAGAACAGGCTTCAGAGACCTGGATAATATGCTTACTGGTATGCATGGTGGTGAGCTTATTCTTATTGCTGCCCGTCCTGCTATGGGTAAAACTGCATTTGTACTGAATATAGCCCATCATGTAGCGGTAAAGGAGCGTGTTCCTGTTGCCATGTTCTCCTTGGAGATGACCAGTGAACAGCTGGTTATGAGACTTGTGGCCCTGGATTCCATGGTTGAAGCTAAGAAGCTTAAGACGGGGGATATATCTGATAAAGACTGGTCAAATATAATAGAAAGTACTGATATTCTTTCCAGATCTCCTATCTTTATTGATGATAATTCATCCATTACCATATCAGAGCTTAGAACTGAATGTAGGAAGCTGAAACAGACTAAGAATATAGGCCTTATAGTTATTGACTATCTTCAGCTTATGAATTCTTCAGGACATGTGGAGTCCAGACAGCAGTTTATATCTGAAGTGTCCCGTGCTCTTAAGTCACTTGCCAAGGAGTTAAATGTACCGGTGCTTGCTCTTTCGCAGCTTAATAGAGCGGTTGACTCTCGTCCTGATCACAGACCTGTTCTGGCGGATCTCCGTGAATCTGGTGCTATTGAGCAGGATGCTGACGTTGTAATGTTTATATATAGAGATGAATACTACAATAAGGAAAAATCTGAAAAGAAGGGCGTAGCTGAAATAATTATT
>JAILGP010000099.1 GCA_024696635.1 Eubacterium sp.
CATTCCAAGACAATCCCAAGGGGCCAACCCTATATTTGCAAATATGGTCAGATGTACACCAAAGGAAAATATAAATAATCCTATTACAATCCTGATCCAACCAATAAATATTTTGCGTTTCATCATATTTCTCCTGCAAGAATATTATTTATTCCCGCCATATCAGTTTTATTCCTGCCATATCAGTTTTATTCCCGCCATATCAGTTTTATTCCTGCCATGTTAATCAGCCTTCTCCAAAAGGAGTTCCTCCCCTGGCTGAAGAATAATTCTGCCTGGACCATCAAAGCTTTCTGCAACATCCATATCAAAGCCTCTGGAATCATTTGATGGTACCATGTGATATGGAATATTATGCTTTGCATTTACAAGCTTTGCACATTCTGTAGCTTCAGCCGTGTCCATGTTATAAACTCCGTCACAGCAGTAAAATGCATAATCTATTTCTCTTTCAGCAAGCCGGGACATCTGACTGGTTGTAGATGTATCTCCAGAAAGATACAACTCCACTCCATTTGTAAATGTAAGTATATAGCCTACACAGGATGCCTTATCATGATTTGCGTTGTAAGCTTCCACAGCTTCAATCTGCACATATCCAAGATCAAAGGATTGGTAATTTCCATCCTTTAAAGCATCATCCTGGTTGATTGTCTGACAGTCCTCCGACTTGCTTGTTATAAGGTCTATTTTGTTATGGTCCGCGTGGCCATGTGTAATAAGAATAAGGTCGGCAGTCTGATCATATCCATTTCCCATGAAGGGATCCACATATATAACCTTGCCCTCCGGGGTATTAATTCTTATGCTTGCGTGGCCCTGATACAAAAGACTCGCTGGGGCTTCCTGTTCTTCGGTCTCTTCTGTGGATGCAGCTTGTTCACTTGCATCGTCAGCCGTCTCATCATCCTTTTCTTCTTCCTTGACATCATTACCCTGATCGGATGTCTGGCTGTCACTATCGCCCACTGTCTGGTCAGTTGTCTGGCTGTCACTCAAAGTAATTTCACTTTCTTCCGCTTTCATTTCAGCATTTCCAGAACAGGCCGTACATGTCAAAAAAAGAAGCATAATGCTTAGCATAAAAAGAAGACCATCAAAATACTTTTTATAATCTTTTACCAAACTCATAAATTATACCCCATTTGTATTTTTATTCATTTATTTTTATTGTGAATTTTATCTTTATTTTATTGAATGAATTAAAATGTAATGTTACACTAAACAACATAAATTAATATAACATATATTTTCGTTTTTTTAAAACTTATTAGATTGGGGGCACTTATGAAGAAAAAGGGATTAATAATTTCACTTATTACAGGCATCTCTCTTATAGGAGTCGGAGTAGTGGCTATATTTAAGAAAAAGAATAAAAAACAGGGTGAAAAAGCATTTTCTAAAGAATCCGAGTATGATCTGGACAGCCTCATTCTTGATGCTGATGAAGAAACAGAATCCCCAGCTGCAAATTCCATACATAATATCCTGAGTGATTCCAACAAGTATGATAAAGCAGGTGAGGCTGATGGTTTTACTAAAGCTGATAAGGCTGACGATTTTGCTAAAGCTGATAAGGCTGACGATTTCTCTAAAGCTGATAAGGCTGACGAAGCTGATGCTTTCAGTAAGACTGACAGTATAGGTTATCCCGACGACTATTTCGATTTCTTCGACTCTGATGATTTCGAAAATGATACAGATGAAGAGGATGAATCTGATAGCAAGATAAAAGAACTCCGTAATCTTCTTATGTAATACATTAGAATAAATGTAAAATAAAAGCTCTATGACCATCACTTTGATCACAGAGCTTTATATATTTAGATTTTTATATTTAGATAGGTTAATAACAGGTTAATACTTTGGCTTCATCAGGTCCATTTCCCCATTAGCAATTGTTCCACAATGCTCAGATAAATCAAACAGAAGATCCCTGTTCATAACCAGATAAACAGGACGATTAGACTTGGCTGTTTTAAAATAAAGATACACATCCGCGTCAAATGGCAGGTCGGTATATTTATAACCAGTTCTTACTTTTGTACCACGAGGTTCTTCTGTAAGCTCCACTGCCTTGTCATATAGTTTTTCAGAATCCAACTCATAAATTTCCAACAAAAATCTCTGAAGTATTTTCTTATCCACAAGGGCAAAATGAGCATAAGTTATATCATCCACCGTGTAAAACTGTTCCTTTGTATGAGGCCAGACAAAAAGATAATACTGGGACTTAGACTCAGTATCAAAATACCAGCCAATCTCATTGGTAGCCGAATTATAAAGTTCAATATAAAATGCATTTAAAGGTCCTCTTGTTCTTGAAATCGAATCAAGCTGAGGCATCTCTTCTATATAATGAACAATGTCTCCTTCTGAATCATGAATAATACGTTTAACATCAATTCCCTGCATTTTGAGGCTTTCTGTCTCACTGATTTCATAGCTTATATCATTAAACATATTTTCAAAATATGGATAATAATATCTTTGCAAATATTCAGAAATGACTGCCTTATTTCTTATATATCTTTCATTAGCAGCACCTTTATAACCGCCAATTCCAAAAACCTCTGACGCCATATTACTTCTCCTTTAACCTGTATATAAATTTCAGGTACATTTGTCATATGCTACATATTGATAATTTTAACCTATTCACAGAAAAGCGTCAAACATTAAGTGAGCATACACGCTTATATTTCCATAATAGTTTTTATATGGAAGAGTCTTTCAAACCAGGGCCTATAGCCACTTCTTTTTCTTGAAAAACATAAGGCCAAGTATAATTATCAGGGCACTTACAATAATAACCGCAGGATATCCCCACTTGGTCTCAAGCTCGGGCATGTAGCGGAAGTTCATTCCATACCATCCAACGATGAGAGTCAGGGGCATAAAGATTGAGGTTATAACCGTCAGCAGGGTCATGATGCGGTTCTGCTTAACATCTATCTGGGTATTATAAACATCTCGAAGCTGCATTGTATAGTCCCTAAGGGAGGTCGCCTGGTCATGAAGCCTGGTCACCCGGTCCGAAAAAAGTCTGAAGTATCTGGTATTCTCTGGCTTGAAGAAATTATTTTCATTTTCCTGCAGCTCCTGGCCCAGATCTATCAGCTGCTCATAATGCTTTCGCATCTCACGAATATCACTACGAATTTCATTTACCCTGTCCAGAGGTGTATCCGTACCCACGTCCATCAGCTCGTCCTCGATTTCATCCAGCTCCTTCTCATAATTTTCCATAATAGTCTGGTCACGCATTATGATTATTTCAAGAAAATCATAGATAAACCTTTCAAGACAAGGAACCTTCCATTTACGGGTTCTTGCAACCTTCTTCACGATTCTTTCCACAACACCGGTTGCGTCTATGAAAACTATACCCTTTTCATCCAGGGCAAATGCATATTGATAATCCGGTCCACATATATTTCTCCTGCTGGGAACAGAAAAGGTTCCAGTCAGGGAATCATAGTTAACTTCAGCTTTGGTATTATGAATATCATCCATATTTATATCAAGCTCGATTCCCATATCAAACTTCTGCTGATTTTTCTTCCACTCCTCTGGCGTCAGCACTGCCACATACTGATAATCCCTCTGCTGAAGCTCCTCAAAGGAACATTCAGAAAGTGATGACTTTATCATATAATACATAACCTTATCTCCTTAGCTTAATTATTTGCCAATGGGGGCAGACCCTTTTGGTAAATTTAATATTGTAAATGCCTCTTTGGTTAGTGGGTTTTTCCTTGAATAATCAAAGAGGATATAATACTCCTGGTCATTTACGGATTCTGGTATTTCTTTATTATGGAGCATTTTCTCCATATCCCAAACTGGATATTTAAAGGGCTCCAAATGCGTCATTCCAGAAAGCTGCCTTCCGTCATACTGACTTAGTTCAGGCAGGAAATGCCTCGTTTTTTCTTCTTCTCTATAAAAGCTGAGTCTATATTTCTTATGCTTTTCATCTGTGATTGTCTTACAGAAATCTGGCCGGCTCTTCATATTTTCTCTTAAATAGAGATCATAGGTCAGAAGCTCCTTATATATTTCTTCCTTTCCCTCATCGTATTTATTAGCAAAATCAAGAAGAACCACATAACGGTAGGCCCTGGAAGGACTATTGATAAAGCAGCCCTGCTCTTCAAAATAATCTGCCAAAGATTCAAACATGGCAAAGGGAGACTTAAACGCTTTAACCAGGTAATTAAGTGTATTAATGAACTGGTTGGAGTTATAATACATTTCCACCATCTCTTCTATTTTCTTAAGGCGGATTACGTCCGAGTATGAAAGCCAGTTTGTGTAAAGGACCTCATAGGGTGGCTGTTTGGTGTAAACTATGCCATATTTTTCCGTCTGGCTTGAGATTGGGGCTCCGCTCAGGACCTTGAGGAATCCCAGCTGGAGCTGGTCGGGCCGCATACCATAAACTCTGTCAAAGGATCTGCCAAAACTATCATAATCTTCATAAGGAAGCCCGGCGATAAGGTCCAAATGCTGATGAATGTTATGGCTTTCCCTGATTTTTGCCACCACATATTCCAGCCTTTCAAGATCCATCTTTCGATTGATAGCTTCGAGGGTTCTTGCATTTACGGACTGGACGCCAATCTCCAGCTGTACCTGTCCTGGTCTCAGCTTATTTAACATTTCCAGCTCCTCGTCCTTTATAATGTCTGCCGATATTTCAAAATGAAAATTAGTGATACCATTGTCATGTTCATACAGGTATTTCCAGATTTCCATGGCGTGGTCGTGGGCGCAGTTAAATGTTCTATCCACGAATTTCACCTGGTTGACCTTGTTTTTCAGAAAGAAGTCCAGTTCTTTTTTCACCAGGTCCATGTCCCTGAGCCTTACGGTCTTATCTATAGAGGAAAGACAATAACTGCACCTGTAAGGACAACCCCTGCTGCTTTCGTAATATATAATTCTATTTGTAAATGGTTCCATATTATGATAGAGAAATGGCAGGCCGCTTAAATCTGTCATCCCTCTAGGCTTTGTATAGCCTGTCCTGAGGCATAGGCCATCTACTGAAGCGAAATCATTTACATTTCCCTTTTCATATTTTTCCAGGATTTCACTGAAGGTCACCTCCCCTTCCCCCACCATAATTCCTTTTACGTTGGGAAACTGGGCCAGAACCTGGTCGGCGTTATAGGAAACCTGGGGGCCACCCAACCATATATCCGTATCTGGCAGGACCTTGGACAGGTTAGATAGTATCTCGCTGATCACATTCCAGTTCCATATATAAGTGGAGAAGCCAATTGCATCAGGTTTTCTCTCATAAATCATGGCCAGAATATCTTCAGTTCTCTGATTGATTGTATATTCCGCAATCTCAATCATGTGACCATACTTTGCTTCCGCATAAGCATAAAGCGAGTAAATAGCCGGATTCGAATGGATATACTTTGCATTTACCGCTACCAACAAAAATTTCATATAATAAACTCCTGTTTCCGATTTGCCAAAGGGGTCTGACCCTTTTGGTAAATTTTCTAGTAAATTCATTATCCCATTATTATATTAAAATGCAATATAAAAATACCGCAGCTACTTTTTACAGCAACTGCGGTATTTCTTATTATACTATCCCTCGATAGCTATGTATTTCTTCTCTGGAATTTTCTCAGCTTCCTTCTTTGGTATATTCAACTTAAGAACTCCATCCTCGAATTTAGCCTTGATGTCTTCCTCAACAACTGCATCTCCTACATAAAAGCTTCTCTGCATTGCACCAGCATAACGCTCCTGGCGGATTAACTTACCCTTCTTATCCTTTTCTTCCTTATCAAGTCCCTTTGCAGCACTTACTGAAAGATAGCCATTTTCAAGCGTAAGCTTTATCTCATCCTTCTTGAAGCCTGGCAGATCAATATCCAACTCATAGGCCTCATCATGCTCATGCACATCAGTTTTCATCATCTGTGCAGCTCGTTTTCCATAAAGTTTACGATCAACATCTTCAAAATCAAACTTTGGAAAATCCATCCAATCATCCAATAAACTTTCTCCAAAAATACTTGGTAACAACATAGGTCATTCCTCCTTCTCACGAAAAATATAATTTAATAAGTTTCCTGAGCAAGGGAAGGAGTGTTTGGATTCTATTCCGGAATCTTCTCTATTCCTTTGTTCTGACTATGTTATACACCTAATTGTTAGCACTGTCAATAGGTGAGTGCTAATTTTTTTCATAATATTCAGCAATCATTGATAAACATGCTGCTCCACAATCCCTTTCATCATGTTGACTAACAAAAGGACGTTTTCTATTAATCATTATCAAAAATCTCCATATTCAAATTTCAATCTATTCATTTAAATAAGTATTAACCCTATTCTGAATCCTATCAACACATTTATCGAGCTTAGCTCTTCCCGAATAATAATCTGACGTTTCCTCTAAGAGTATTTCTGCCACCTGCATATCATATCCTTCAATTGTATCACCATTAATACCATTAATATATTCCTCAAATATTTTTATATCTTCATCTATTAGCGGTTTTCTGACCATACTATATCCATAATATTCACCTTCTACCGAAATAGGCTCAACATCGACTCCATACTCATCAGTATAGGCTTCTGTTGCTTTTAAAATTTGATATCTATGTTCCATCGCATCTTTTCTTACCGGGTTATAATAAGTACAATTCTTAGCTTGAAACTCTTCTTGCATAAGAATCTCAAGAAATTCCCAGGCCACATCCTTATGTTCTGAACCCTCATATATACAAAGGTTGATCGGATATCTAATGGCACTCATACCTCCAATTTGACCAATACCATTAGTTAATACGATATCATCCCCATATAACTGTCTATAGTCTTGTATAAATTCCGGACAAATATCATAATCTGGAAGAAGAAGTGATTTTCCATCTCTAAATGCTTTTACAATTTCCTGTTGCCTTTCTTCATAATTCAAATCATCTCCTGCTTCTTGTCCATTTTCCTTAGAGTATTCCAGTATTTTTTTAAATTCATCACTTTTAAAATTACACTTTTTGTTTTTAAAATCAATAAAACTATTTCCTACATTAGATAAAAGCGCCAATATCTCTATGCTATCTTCATTTGTAATAAGTGCTAATTGTTCTTCATTTAAATAATCAATAATCTCACCTGCATCATATGAAGATATCTTTTCGTAATCCTCTTGCTTCATAATATATCCAGTAGCAATATAAAATGGAGATACCTGATATATGCTTCCATCTATTTTCATATATTTATCAACAGACTCTATTAACTCTTCTTCAATACCACTACTAGCATAATACTCTGACAAGTCCGCTAAATATCCACCTTCATACAAGTCCTTGCTAAAAGGAAGTATATCCGGGGCATTACCTGCTGCAATATCTATACTTAACTGTTTTTCAGAATCTTCATATCCATCATAATCCCTTATTACAATCCTATATTCGCTATTTGTTCTATTAAATTTAACTGCCTCATTTACAACTTTGGGATCCGAGAAAGCCATTATTATTTCTTTTCTACTATCCTCTATGCCCGTTTGTTTTTCTATATAATACATACCTGTTTCATAAGAAAGTCCTATAAATCTCCCATTTGAAATAGCTGAAACCATATGCCCTTCTTCTTCAGATATACATGAATTTCCAAAATCCACAATTTTAAAAGGATCTTCACTATCCTCCTTATATCCATACATACCATCATGCGCTCTTAGATATACATCATATTCATCTCCCTCCATAGAATCCACCAAAATATCTTCATGTAAATCATTAATACTAAATAATTCACTCCAGGAAGACTTTTCATCAGATAATTTCATTACATATGTCTTTACTTCCATCACTTGGTTTGCAAATGCACCTAATATATTTCCATTTTTATCTATCGCGATGTCATATAGATCATACTCACTGTTATATGATTGGGAATCTATAGCCGATAATTCTTTATCTAATTTATAGAATTTTGCTTTACAAAAAAGATATATTTCGCCCTTCTTGTTCGCTGCAATATCTATCAGTTCATCATCTTCTCCAATAATTTCGTCCAGCGGGGTACTTTTATTCATTGATGCATCTCCACTAGAAGAAGTATTATCCATGCTAGCATTAATACTATGTAAGGTCTCCTTCCCATCAATATCACTTATATAATAAAAATCCCCATTATAACCAGCAGCTATCCAATAAATAGCTTCATTTTCTTTTAATTCACATTCAATTTCATTTGCCTTCATATCATCAAAATCAGCAACATATATATGGTTTTTACTATAATCATCCTTATATTCTTCAGCTATAAAATATATTAAATTATTCTTAACCACATAATTATAAAGATTATAATCTAGACCAGAAAAATCTGCCCCAGCTTGATCATATACGTACATATCATCAGAGGATTTATCTGCAGATTTTCCAGAAGATTCATCTGCAGACGCCTTTCCACATGAAATTGTTGTAATAGCTATTATAAATAGCAAAAATGTTATGATAATTTTCTTTGTTTTCATTTTGCCCTCTATTGGTGGTGTTAAATATTGCATAAGATAAATCCATTTCCACCTTTCCAATGCGCCGCCCATATAATTTCACATTTTTTACTTATAAAATATTCATAAATTACATTTTATATATCAATAATAAAAAAACAACATCCACTTAGTGAACGACATGATTTTTGAATTTTTTGCCAAAGGGGGCTGACCCTTTTGGTAAATTCAATTGCGTACAATCTATTTTGCCAAAGGGGTCTGACCCTTTTGGTAAATTTGGCCCTCACAAGCTCGGCCAACCGCTGTTCCTGTAAATTCTGATATATTATTGTTCACTAAGATATGTACTTACCTTATCTTGTACTATTTCAGCCACTTCTTCTGCAGTTTTATTTCCATCAAAATAGTCCCCTGCTTCTTCAACAATTATATCTTCCACTGTATTATTACATCCATATGTTCCATTAATATTATCTAATATATTATAAAAATATTTTTCCTCCTTTTCTGAAATAATCCTATTTTGAATCAATAAATCTCCCATCGTCATTCCACCACTCGCTTTTCCGTTAGCTTCATTTCCAAATATATCTGTAAATGTACCTTCATGTCTATAGGCTTCAAGATAAGCTTCCAACACATCTTTTCTTACTGGAATATTGCTTAGTGTATCAGTATAATTCTTTGAACCATATTCTTCTGTTAAAAGTATCCTCATGAATTCCCAAGCAGCTTCTTTATTCTTGCACTCAGAAGACATCGCAAGTGCCCCATAATATGATACAAGAGTTCCTTTTTCCGGATAACCTATGATATTTATGTCACTTATATCCCCAAAGCCAAATTCAGCCATTTGGATATCCATTATATCTCCATAAATATTAAAACATAATACACTATCATCTTCTAAAAGCCTTTTTAGATTATTGTCATCACAAGGAAAGCATTCTCCTCTTTTACTTAATTCCAATACTTTTTTAAAATCATCACAATTCAGATTACAGGTATTGTTTTTATAATCAATAAAATAATCCATTGAAAAACTAAGGAACGTACGAAGCTCATCATTATTATTGGATGAAAAGAAAACTGCAGCCTTATCATTTCTATTATCAAGATAATTAGCAAAATCAGAATACTGTATCTTATCCTTTTCCATCAATTCATCTGAATACTTATCCTTTTTTACAGCCACTGTATGTAGCGTCACAAAACCACAGGTCATATATAAGCCGTCATCATAAAGCATATTATTAAATATACTAGGATAAATATCATCTTCACTGATTTCTTCATCTTTTTCAATATATGGACGTATATTCTCAAATAATCCCTTTGATATACAATCCTTGAGTGTAAGATTACCTAAACCATTCATATCAATAACATAAAGATCAGGAATATTACCTGTTGTTAATTCTGTTGCCAGTTTTGTCTCTGGATCTATTTCCTCTTCAAAATTTATATAATTTATATGAATATCACTATGTGCATTATTAAACATAACAATTGCATTGCGTATATCCTGATTTTCATATAGGCCCATAACAGTCAGTTCATTCTCACTTTTTTCATTCTCACTTTTTTCATTATCCTCTTTAGATATTTCTTGTCTTTTTTCTGAAGAATCCCCGACTTCATTATTTCCATTTTTTCCACATCCTATAAATGTCATACCAATCAGCGTTAAAGATAGGAGCATGAAAATCATCCTGGCTATTTTTATCCTTTTAGTAATCATAATTCAATTACTCTCCCTGCTCTTTTTTTTACTTCATCATCATGAGTAACAACAATTATAGTTTTTCCATCCTTATTAAAGAAATCAAACAAATCTAAAATTCTATCTCTGTTATTTTTGTCAAGACTTCCCGTAGGTTCATCAGCAAGTATGATGTCGAAATCCTTTAAAAACAGCCCAGCAAGCGCAACTCTCTGCTGTTCTCCTCCGCTTAACTCATAAACCTTTTTATTGACAAATGTCTCGTCCAACCCAGTTTTCTCCAAGGCTCCAATCATATCTTTGAGACTGTTTCTTTTAGAAAAATGGCCCCTTATTTCCAGATTATACTCTACCGTAGTATCTTCTATCAGACCATAATCCTGAAAAATATATGTTATTGAATCTCTCAAAAGGCTTCTCCCCTTTTGAAAATCAAATCGAGGATTTTTAATTCCTTTAACATATATATCACCAGAATCTGGTTTATCTAGCATTCCAATCATATTTAGTAATGTGGTTTTCCCTTTACCGCTGACCCCACATATAGAAACATATTCCCCAGCTTGTACTTCCATATTATAATTTTCAAAAATTATATGATTCCCAAATTTCTTTGATATATTTTCTAGCTTTATCATACAATCACTCATACGTATCCCTTTTAACTCCTTTTTTTATAAAAAATTTCATGAATAAACAAAACAATAAATAATCTAAAAAAAAGCAAATGACAAGGCTAAGAGCCATAAAGCTTTTCGAAATATCCAAAAAACCGATCACGACATAAGTTAAAACAACAAGGAAAATCAGCTGCATCAACTTAAATAATAATGACCTCTTAAATATACTCATGAATGAGTATCCATTTATCAATTTTACAAATATTCGTTTTTTCTGATTTTGATAGTACAATAATGTCGTATTTATACACAACGCTATTAATGTAAACAGAAGTAATAGGCTCATCGAAAAATAGATATATAACTCCTGTTTGATATAAGTAAAGCATTCATATAATTCTATATCTGCTTTTTCAGCATGAAATATATCCGGAAAAAGTCCTGATTCCAATAACATATCTTTCATCTGATCATTGGCAGATAATTCCCTTTCCGTATTATATTTAAAAAACACACTACTTGTAAAAAAAGAATAAATATCAGAAGAAGCCATATCCCTAGGGAGATACTTTATCAAAAGATCCGGATCAACAACCTCTACTATAACATTATTCACATATATATCATTAAAATCATAAGTATTAAATATAAAAAATTTACTTTCCGGAGAATATTCAATATAGTTTATCTCCAAATCATTAGCTTCTTCACCCACAAAACCGGAACCTGGAAGATTATTTGTGTCAAGCCCCTCGGGGATTAATATATTGATTTTATCCTTCATCAAGTCCTTACTTGAAAGCTCTTTACCATTTAATTTATAAACCGAGTTAATCTCGTCCAAATAATTATCATTTATATATCCGAATCCAGGGTTCCCAAAGGCTTGCACATTATAATCAAAATTGCAAATAATTGCTCCATTTCTCTCATCCATTAAATGATAAAAATTTAGTATTGAATCCGAATAGATGTTTGCTGTTTCAGAATTTGTAAAATCCAATCCTCCTACATATGAAACAGTCCGATAATAATCTTCCAAAATAATAACACTTTCCTTTAACACCTTATATTTATTATTACACTTTACCGTATCCTCCATGGTTCTAGCTGATATAACAGCAAAAGCAAAAAGTATTATCAGCTTTATAATTATTGCGGTAACTAATAAATTACGATTATTAGTTTTTCCCTTCAGATAATCAGCATCACAAATAAAACTGATATAACAAGATGCTACAGCTAATATTATTAAAAACACTAAATATGCAATTATTAAATACTGTATATATGTGAAAATAAATATAAGAGTTGATTTAATTCCATGAATGAATGAAAAGACACCGGCCGAAATGACTATAACTCCCAAAAATGATAACACATAAAATTTTATGTTGTTAACTATTTCCTTAAGCATATTCTGAAAATTATTGAACCCGCAGCTTTTACGGATAATATATTCTTTTGTTCTTGAAAAAACGTAAAATATCACAGAAATGACATACTGAACAAATATAATCAAAAAAACAAAAAAATAATCCTTAACATAAGAAATGGCTGGAGCAATTAAACCTCCTCTTATTTCTATATCTATGTCATATTTATTTAATTCGTCTTTTAAACCATCCACTTTGGATGGATCAATATAAAAGGTCCCACTCAAACAGTATATTTCATCTTCCAAAAGCATATCAAAGGGTTTTAGCTCTATTACAAAATTTTTGTCATAAAATCCATTTAATCTTTTTTCACCACTCTCCGGAACTGATGACAAAATATCATTTGATTCCTCCAAAGCTGTCGTATAGTAAGTGAATCCTTTTCCTTGATTAGCATATTCATACATAATCTGAATATCCATTCTTTCAGATAAATCACACAAAAATTCAACCGAACTGTCAATAGATTTATTTTCCGGCACGATTATTTTTATTGACTCAAGATTTTTTGTCAATTCCTCCGAACATTTAATTATGTATAGCTTACTAAACATATAAACAAGAAAAAAAGCCGCAACTATAACAATAAAATACATATTTTTTTTTGCTTTCATAATGCTGTTATTCCCTCATCAAATTTTTATATATAAAATCAACTATTTCAATAATAAGCAGTATTATTGATGACCACCACATCATATACCAACCTATACCAAACCCATAGTATCCTATAAATGATCTGTTATATTGAAATTCCCCCGGATGGACAAAAATAAAAAGAGAACAACCATAAATCACGAACAAAAGTAGCGATTGAATAATATTTCCCTTACGATATACCTGCTCAAAATCATTATTATTCTTCAGCTTAACCAATCTATTAATAGCAAATATAATAATTACTAAATCGCAAATTATCATAATCATACCACAAAAACTCCAGAATCCGAATTCAAACCACACTAATTGGTCATATGCTTCATTTGTTATACAATTAAAATCTTTATGTATAGATAGCCAGAGGTATTCGATATGATAAGAATCTTTCTTTAACCCATTATATTCCTCCGTATAATGAATTCGTAACCACGGTAAAAAAATAGATAATAAAACACCAAATGAACAGAGTAATTCAAGCAATGAATACACACATATATATTGATTCTTTTTGATTTCTTTCATAATAATCCCATCTCATCTGTATTTCAGTATTTCGACTCCGTCTGCAGTCATATAAGGGGAATATATGTTGTTCCCTTATATGATTGCTGACAGATACTAAATCATAAGCCCATGATTATTTATAAGCATACCAAGTGGAGTTTGTTCCTGTCCATGTACGTGGTCTTTGAGCCCATGCATCTCTTCCCTTTAGCCACGACGAAGAACTATACTGTCCTTTACCATTTTCAACCGAAGCTCTGGAATAATCATAAACGTATGTATAATAGTTTGAGCCTAATACACCGCCGCTATTTCTTACATACCAATATCCATAATATGCACTTTTACTATACCATCCCGTTCCAGGTGATGTATTATTTATAGCAGAAGCATACGTCGTAATCGGCACTGTCGCAAATCCCAAAACTAATACAGCTACAGTGATCACATTAATTACTCTTTTTTTTATATTTTTCATCTTATTATTCCTTTCCGTATATTAATTTTCTCCTCTTACAAAAATTATTACTACTTACCAAATATCCAGTCCTAGAAGATTTTGCAAAATTCATTTACCATCATAGGCTCGTCCTCCTTTGTATTATTAATATATATTCGTTTCATATGCGCACTTTGAAACTATATATAATTGACCTATAATTTTAAGAACGGCATTACATAAAATTAATTCTTTTCCACCTTTCTAATGCGCCGCCCATATAATTTCACATTTTTTACTTATAAAATATTCATAAATTTCATTTTATATATTAATAATAAAAAAACAACATCCACTTAGTGAACGACATGATTTTTGAGTGAACGACATGATTTTTGAATTTTTGAAATAAAAAAGCACACATCTATAAAGACATGTGCTAAAAAAATCATATTTACCAGACAAGTTCTTACTATAAGCCTTGGTGATTTATTTCATTTTATTAAGGATACGTTTTTTATATGCTCTGACTCTTTCTCCGTATCTGCTTGACATTATAAATCCAGCAAATAACATACCAATTGCCAATCCCTGGGCAACATCTGTCGCAGCCATAACAGCATAATAATTTTTATATAAATCTGTATCTTTCATTATCATATAGATTGCTATTAAAAACATTGCAATCGCATTACATATTCTAACTCGTTTGTTATACTTCTCAGCCTCTGTGTTTGTATAATCTACTGCCTGTAAAACTGTTTCCTTCATTTCCTTATTCATATCCTCGCTTTTCCTTTCTCCATTAAAAATTTCTCTTAGGTCAACTTCATAATAGTCAGATATTTCTATTAATATATCCAGATCTGGCATATTATATCCATTTTCCCATCTTGATACGGTTCTACTTGATACATTAAATTGTTCCGCAAGTTTTTCCTGAGTAATTCCCTTCTCCTTGCGAAGTTCTTTTAAGAACCCTCCTATTTTTTTCTGGTCCAATATTTTTGTCTCCTTTCACGAAAAAATGTATCAAAATGGATGCGGTTTGAACATGACACAAAGCGAGAAATGTCACATTTTCTACCCGACAACCTATGTCACCTTGGCTATTTTACTGGCTTTTTGCCAAAAGGGACCCTTTTGGTAAATTCAATTGCGTACAATCTATTTTGCCAAAGGGGTCTGACCCCAATGGTAAATTTTGGGAATTATATGCCGTAGACTACTATACCAATTAGGGCTGATATCCCAATCAGGCCCACGGGGGATATATCTTTTTTGAAGATTTTTCTGGCGCCGTAATATATGACGAGTAGAATCAGGGCGATTATTATAGCAAGTATATTTTCTCTGAGCAGGCTCTGCATGAAGCAATTCTGCCACAGCATGTAGAGGCCGGTTGCCAGAATTATTCCGATTATGCAGGCCTTGAGTCCGTCCAGAGTCGCTTTAACATATTTATTCTGAAGCAGCTTTTTTAGAAGAACCATCAGGATCAGTATTATGATAAATGCAGGAAGGACAACTGCAAATGTAGCTACCAGGGCTCCCAGAACTCCACCCTTGACGCTTCCCACATAGGTCGCCATATTGACCATGAATGGACCAGGGGTACTTTCGCTGATGGCAATCATATTGGCAATCATCTCATCATCCAGCCAGCCTCTGGATAGAACCACATCCCTGATCAGAGGAATAGCCGCATAGGCACCGCCAAATGAAAAAAGTCCAACCTCGAGAAAACCTATAAGTAAGTCCAGATATATCATTTGTCTGCCCTCACTTTCTCATCTTCCCCACCTTTATCCCCTTTATTCTTCAGGCTATAAACAAGCAGGCTTATAAGGGCCGCCGCCAGCATGAGAATCATGGAAGATATATGAATTGAAAAGATATTTATCACCATCATTATAAGACAGGCAATAACAAGAATAGTAATCTGAACCCCGTCCTTATCCATTTTCTTAATCATTTTAACTGCCGCTTCAGCAATCAAAATTCCCACTGCAATTTTTATACCTTTAAATGCATTCGCAATCCATCTTATCTCAAGGAAATTGTCCAGAAATCTGGATATGATATAAATGATAATAAATGAAGGAAGAATAACACCAATAGTTGCCGCAAGGGCACCCACTAATTTACATTTCTTGTAGCCCACGTAGGTTGCGCAATTTATGGCAATGGGGCCAGGGGTTGATTCAGCAATTACTGCAATATTCATCATTTCATCGTGACTAATCCATTTCTTCTTTTCTACACAGATATCTTCAATCAATGCAAGCATGGCATAGCCGCCGCCGAAGGTAAATAATCCGATTTTAGAAAATGTGAGAAATAATTCTATTATTATTGGCATTTATATTTCTCCCTGAATTTATTACTTTACTCACACCAAAGCATTTCCAAAAAACATTTATAAAAGCAAATGCACCATTTCCCTAAGAGAATCGGCTCATATTATAGCACACCCACTATATATATGTAACCATGATTAGCCGGTAAATGTAATCTAAATTCACCATTTATTTTTTAAATTATGTAATTAGACAGCCTATATTCCATTTAAGAGAATTCTTCTATTTCAATATATGACAGAATATTATAAAATATAGCAAGATATTTATTAGGAATCAGAAATATAACATAGTAAATTCATTTAACAAAAACTACCTGCAAAACAAAATACTACATGCAAAACAAAATATATTTAATAAAGAATAATTATTTGATAAGAGATAAATTATGAAATATTTAAAGAATTTTAAAAGAAGTACCAAAATTAATAAGTCTAAAAATAAAAATTTACTCATTTATTTATTATGTTTTATAACATTTTTTAGTGGTTTAGCCGTGATTTCAAGGGCCAGCTTCCAGAATGTCCAATCTGTAAATGCCGCATCTCAATCTGTAAATGCCGCATCTCAATTTGCCAGCGAAAGCAGCAATGATTCAGAAGTTACCGAGGAACAAGGCACTGCTCTTGGCGGCCTTATGTTTAATTCCGTGGCTCTTTTTGCCAACAATCTGGGAAGCTCAATCGAACCAATTTCAATCCTCTTTGCAGAAGCTGTTCTTTCAATGTTTGTAAGATATATGCCTGATCAGTTCGGAAAATATTCTCCTTACCTTGGTATGATGAATTCCATGGCGATAAGTATATTTGTCATAATTATTTTCTTAATTCTCAAGGTCGGTAAATATATTCCAGTCCTAAAGGATATAGTTAAAGAAGTAGATAGCAAAATCGGGCTTATATTCAACATCACATTACCATTTCTCATGTTTGCTTACAGCGTGGAAAATGGAGATTATAGTATGGGCAACAATATAAATACAATGACAGCCAGTATAGGTAACGTAAGCTCACTTTCCACCGGCATCTTTGGCGCAATAAGTCCATCCATGGTGGGAGGATTTCTCCTTTGTATTCTTGCCTCCATATACATGACAATTTCTTATCTTATCATGAATACGGTTGTATATGCTCTCGATATAATACTGACCAATATTCCAATCGTAAGATTCTTTTATGAAGGTATAAAGCCAATATTGGTATTCGTAATCCTGATTATTTCCATAGTTGCCCCATGGTTCTTCATAGCATTATATATTATAGCCGTGATTACGGGCATTCTGCTATTCAGGGTAACCTATCCTATACTTAGGTATTACAAAAACATTTACATACACCCTATTTTCAAAAGTAAAGCAGTCAGCCTTATCAGCGATAATACCTTTAGCAAATATTTTGATGGCCAAAACCAGGTAACCATGCATATTCCTGCATTTGCCAGAACAAACATCAGCCCTAAGATTAAAAACTATGACAAATGTTATCTATCGGTTATAAACAACAATGTATATCTTATAAAACCTGGAAATGAAAAAAAGCAGGAAATAGTCCCGCTTATTTATAGTATGAACAGTCCCTTCAAAATTAGAAAGGGAAACCGATTTATAGAGATATATATTCTGGATGAGAACTTTAAACCGGCATGGTACCAATCTGCCAGAAGGCATTTCTCAATTATAATAAGTAAGGAATATTTTGATCAGTTTGACAATATGGTTAATCTGCTGGGATTTGAGAAGATTGAACCAAATCCTGCATTTGAAAAGCTATTTAAAAATTATGTGTAGGCTCAAACATTTAAAATATATTATTTTCAGACATTTAAACTATATTATTTTCAGACATTTATATTATATTATTTTCAAACATTTAGACTATATTATTTTCAAAATATCCTAACCTATTAATTATATATATAATCCCAATCTAATTTTATATAAAAATAACCTGCCTCTTGATTCATGCAGGTTATTTTATTTTCTTAGATTATTTCTCATTATCATAAAAATAAGTGTAAATGCAATGAATACATCTACACTTATATAATACAAAGCTATTATTTATATTCCCAAACCACAATCGATCCATCCATGCCGCTTTCACTTACTACGAAAATGTGATTTTGTCCGGCATCGTCGGTATACATGAAGCCATTGTTTGGAATAGTTCCTATAAAATTCATACCTGCATTAAGTGGCTGATCTGGTGTTAATGCATCCAGACTAAAGAGCTCCTCATAGGAGAATTTTATATTTCCATCCTCATCAATTTCTTCGGCAGTAAGGGCAAGAAGCTTAAAATTCTTTACTTCCTTTTCAACAGAGAAAAGAACATGAGTAGTATACTCAGCTGTGTCAGCAGGCTCAAATGTTAAATAATTTGATGAGTCACCCGATACTTCATCAGTAAACTCTACCTTTACAGCAGATCCTCCCATTGCATCCTGACTACTATCCTCTGAGCCATTACTATTTGAATCAGAACTTGAACTAGCATCTGAACCATTGGCAGACTTGTAGTCTCCCATGCATGTCCAATCCAGAAGTTCAAAATTATATCTATTAGGAAGATTATAATATTCATCCAAAGTAATATCAGCTATCTCTGAATCATCCGGATTCCAGTTACTTGTAGTATTATGATATACCTTAGTCTCTCCATCACTATCATCTGTGAAATAAAAATCCTGACAGGTAAGAACCGTCTCGCCCTTTTCCAGATAATAATCAGCAGTTGCACTTATGGATGCACCACCCGAACCAAAATAATAAAAATGTCCAAATTCGGTCACACAATACATACTTCTAGCCCAACCCTCAAGAAACATAACTGGTTCATTACCCTTTATAGTATAACCGGCATATACCACACTTACATCTCCATCAGTATAAAGATCTGATTGGTCCTTACCAATTAGAAGCTCAGGCATATCATCACCATTTATATCCCTATATACATAGCTTATTGTCTGCAAAAGCTCTTCCGGCTCTCCATACATGCACTCTTCCATAATACCATTAGAATAATAATTATAATCAGCTTCCGGATCATAGTTAGAAAGCATTCCATATGTTTCATCCAAAACAGGACCATAAACAGCCTTATAATATTTTTCTGCTTCAGCCTCATCCGAATCAGCAGCTTCAGTTTTTTCTTCTGTCGTGGCCTCGGTTTTTTCCTCAGTTTTTTCTGCATCTGCCTGACTTGCTTCTTCAGTTACCTCCTGGCTGCTTTCTTCCGTATCTTCTGTTTCTTCACTTGCTTCCTCAACAACCTTAGTTTCTTCTTCGCTAGTTACCTCCTGGACTTCATCTACCTTTCCACAGGAAGAAAGTAAAAGCATAGCTAAACCTACTGATGCCAATTTTAATACATTTTTTTTCACACTAATTCCCCTTTTATTCCTTTTTAATAATTCTTAAAACCGAATATCCATATAAGAATATCTATTTTTTAGCCTCACAAGAATATTCATATTTTAGCCATATTAAATCTCTATATACTATCATACAAAAATTAACATACAAAAATCATCATACAAAAATCCCTCTAGAAGGATCATCATACCAGAATCATCCTACGACTATAAATATCTCACTAATTATAATTTTTTAATACCAATTATATACATAAAAATTATTACCAGCTTCCATGAGATGTGCATTTATCATCTGTGAATATCTTGCCTTATCTATCTCCTGGTCTGTATATTCAAATACAATTTTTCTAGCCTTTTCTTGAGTCCCATTTACAAAAACATTATTTTTGACAACCTCTTTTACTCTTCCATCGGCTACTGTCACATCAAAAGCCATATCAATAGGCTCCTGTCCATTAGCAAATTTAGATACAGTTGTATTCACGATTCCCATTGAATCATAATTTACAATATAGGTTCCGTTAAACCTTTCCCAATCTCTATCTTCACCATCCAACCAGTTTGTGTATAATCCATTATTGATAGTCTGCTTAAGAAGTCCATTCTCAGTGGTGACCAGAATTGAATCAATTTCTTCGGTATTATAACAAGGTTGTGCTGGATCATAATCTGCTACATGGGATGAATGAAGTACAGCTGTAAGATAAGGATCATTATTTTCATATGAATATATCTGATGTCTGGTACTTATACCATCCTCAAAATACTGACTATATACATAAAGCAAACCATTTTTATATTGTGAAGTATAGGTCTTTACTCCGTTATCATATATGGTCATAGATGTAGGAAGCTTGCCCTCAAATTTATATTCAAATGTAGTCTTCTCCGAAGAATCATCTCCAGGATATGTCTTAGTCTTTGAAACAGGGTAAGAATTTTCATATGCATATTCCCATTTTTCCTGCTCTACCCACTCACCAGATTCAGAATTTAAATAGTAAAATGTAGCTGATTTAATAAGTGCAGGATTTATCTCCACTTCATCAGCTGACTCGCTATCTTCCTCCGTCTTCTGATCAGATTCCTTTTTCGCATCAGTATCAGATGCAATATCTGTATCCTTGTCAGTCTCCTCTTTTTTACTGCTTTCTGAATCAGAATCCTTATCCTCTGGTAAAGGATAATCTTCTATCCAGGCGCCGCTAGGTCCTACATAGAATCCATCTATCCAATCATTCATAATTAGATAACCATCCTGATCAAAATAATAGCAATTTCCATCAATCCAAAGCCAGGAAGAGGATGGATACCAGCCTGAGGCATCCTGGTACCAGAAGCCCTTTGAATTAGCCTTCCAGGTTCCACCATAATAAGCAGTATTCCATGAACCATCAGCATTCAACCAGTAACCATCACGAAACTCCAAGGAATCCATATATCCCTTATCATCAAAATAATACCAAGACCCATCAATCTGAGCCCATGAACTTTGATAATAAGATCCATCAGAAAGTTCATACCACCAGCCACTTGAATTTAACTTCCATGTCCCTGACGCAGCATAAATCTTATCAGGTGACATAGCATTTGCAAAAATCACAAATGTCA
>JAILGP010000066.1 GCA_024696635.1 Eubacterium sp.
TCCCACTCTGAATTTCACTATTTATAAGCGTAAAAATAAGTTTATCACTATTTTAAAAACATGACAATTATAATCTCCTTAGATTAATGTAAGGATTATGCCCATATTCATTCTTTTGTCTTTTGACACATATGGTCTGATAGTTTATAATATTTCGGTAGGTTTTATTAGTAATACTTGTCTTTAATATAAAAAATTAATTTTAATAAAATCATATATAAAACATATTAATACTCGGAGGGAGAATCACATGATTGAATATAGAATAGGAATTATTGGTGCCGGTCATATTGCCGGGGTAATTTCTGAGACACTAAAGAACCTGAATGGTTTCTGTCCTTACGCTATAGCATCACGAAGTTTAGATAAAGCCAAGGAATTTGCCGAAAAATTTGGAATTGAAAAATACTATGGTTCCTATGAGGAGTTAATGGCCGACCCGGATGTTGAAATGGTTTATATTGCAACAGTTAATTCTAACCATGTTGAGCTTGCAAAACAGGCACTTGATGCAGGTAAGCCTGTTTTTGTAGAAAAGCCATTTTCCTACAACGCTAAAACAGCCGAAGAGCTTCTGGACTACGCTAAGGAAAAAGGACTTTTCTGCGGCGAAGCAATGTGGCTGAGATTTAATCCTCTTATGATAAATATTTCTGAACAGCTCAGAAAGGGTGTAATCGGTGATGTAAGAACAATAATTGCTGATATAGGTTACAACCTTGCTGGTAAAGAACGTGCCATAAAGCCAGAGCTTGCCGGTGGCGCCCTTCTTGATGTAGGTATCTATCCTATTACAGCTGTATTTATGATAATGGGTGGACCTCCTCTTCAGATGTCTGCTGACCCTATGATAACTAATACAGGGGTTGATGCATTTTCAACTATCCTCATGAGGTATCCTCAGGGAAGAACAGCCGTTGTTACAAATACCATGATGAGCAATATGGATAACAGATGTACAGTATATGGAACACACGGAAGAGTTGAAATAGACAATGTAAATAACCCTACAAAAATAGTTGTTTACGGACCAGACGGAAAGCCAAAGGAAGAGATGACCATGAGCCGTGAAGAGTTCAATGGTTATGAATATGAGTTTAAGTCAGCCAGAGAAGCGGCTATAACTGACAAACTGGAGAATAAAGAAAATACAAGAAAGGATATATTAAATCTTTACAGATTTACTGATACCCTCAGAACTGTATGGAACACTGTATATCCTCTTCCAGGTGAGCCAGAGAAAAGAAAAGCTCCAACTCCACCAACACCTCCAACTTCTCCAACTGCAAATGCATAAATCATAAAACTTTGTTAGGTGCCGAAAGTGAATTTTGGCACCTACTTTTGAAATATAATAGAAAGCCTTAGAATGTCTATGATTACTAAAGATGTGAAAGCAATGCTTGCCTATAGTTTCTCATATGCAGATGAGATAGGTAGAAAGAAAAATGGAAATTATCCCCAGAATGCAGGGATTAGTCTAAGAAATCAGCTGAAGGAAGATCTGGTGGTTTTCTTAGCGTATATTTATGATAAAGATAGCAGCAATCTTAAGGAACAAATGTTTTTTATATCAGACAGCATAGGCCGACCCATAGGTTCAGACGAATTTCAGGCTCTTTCGGAGCGAATATCAAACAGTCCGAATTTCCTCGAACATATTCCTCCTTCTCTAACTTTTTTTGTAAGAGATGATCTATCACCCTATTCAAGACGAGGTGGATATGGTATAAGCCTGGCCAAATATCTGGTAAACACCTTTAATGACGTAGGCTGCTATTTTATTGCATTTAACGGAATAAGCGATTATGAAGCAGAACATCTTTCATCTTTTATAAACATGATGAATAATTATCTTGATTCCGTGGATCTGCTTAATCATACTCCTGATGAAATTCGTAAATACGAAGCACCAAATCAGGAGACCAGTGGTTATGTTTCAAGAACCCGTGTAACCAAAGCTCCTACTTATGATATGTCAGGCTTCAATCCTACTTCAAGAAATCTACATACAGGCTTTGGAAACAGCATGATGAGAAATTCCGGAAGATCATCTGGCATTGGAGATACGGTTCTGGGGGCACTTATGGGAAACAGCCGCCGCAAGAGATCAATTTTCGATGATTTATTTGATACCAAAGAACACGAAAATTCTCGTCCATATTCCAGTTCTCAGGCAGAAATGGATGTAGCTCTCATGATTGATGACTATAAAAATATGCATGCGGATGATGGTATTGCTTTCGACGATAAGATGCTGAAATCAAGCCCTAACGGAAATATAGACAAGTCCCTTATTATCTCCGAAGACGCTGATAAGCAAAACAGCAGCGTCAAAGCGGCAGGCTCCGTTTCAGGAGCATCAAATGCTATAAGCGGAAGTTCATATACAGATAATCAAGCTTCAGATGACCACGAAACCCTGGAAGAGCTTCTGGATACTCTGGATTCCCTGATAGGATTACAGATTGTTAAAGACAGCCTTAATAAGCTTATAAATCTTGTAAAAGTAAAACGCATGCGCGAGGAAATGGGCCTTAAAACCCCACCTATGTCACTTCACCTTGTTTTCTCTGGTAATCCGGGTACTGGTAAAACAACCGTAGCAAGACTTCTTGCAAAGATATATCATAAGCTGGGAGTCGTTAGCAAAGGTCATCTTGTAGAAGTTGACAGGGCCGGTCTTGTGGAAGGCTATGTTGGACAGACTGCCATCAAAACCTCAAAGGTCTGTGACGAAGCTATGGGTGGTGTTCTCTTTATTGATGAGGCCTATACCCTTTCAAGTTCAGATGGACAGGATTTTGGACAGGAAGCTATAGATACAATCCTTAAAAGAATGGAAGATAACAGAGCTGACTTCATAGTTATCGTTGCAGGTTATAGTGAGGAAATGAGAGATTTCATAGAATCTAATCCAGGACTCAGATCACGATTTAATAAATATATTGAATTCCCTGACTATACAGATAAAGAACTTTATGAAATCTTCAAAATTATGAGCTACAGTCAGGACTATATGATGACAAAGGAAGCTGATGATTATATCAAAAAACACCTTTCGGAGATGGCTATTTCTGCAGGCAAAAACTTTGCCAATGCCCGTGAGGTACGTAACTACTTCGAACGTTCTGTTGAACGCCAGGCTTCCAGAATTGTAAATGAAGCTTCAATCGATGAGAATACACTTACAACCTTTAAAATCGAAGATGTCCGTGAATAAATATAAAAAAATAATATAATCATAAAAAGGTGTCTGTCATATTGGCAGGCACCTTTTCTTAATTTAAAGCTCATATAATAATAAAACTCATATAATAAATCTCTTATAAGAATACTTGTTCTATTATTAATTAATAATATTCATATTCCTCATCCGAGTCATCAAAATAGTAGAATGGATTTTCCTCATACTGTCCGTATTCATCATATTCGCCGTACTCATTTTCACTACCATCTCCATATCCATACTGACTATATGGATTTATTCCTCCAG
>JAILGP010000118.1 GCA_024696635.1 Eubacterium sp.
AATATCTCTTATAGAATCAGGCCAGATTGATATAAAGCTGGAGAAGTTAAATCTCTGTGAATTGATCTGCGAAGAAATTCTGGCAGAAAGCCCACTGATTGATAAGAAGGGTATAGAACCCAGGTTTGATCAGGCAGAGGATAATATCTATGTTAATGCCGACAAACAAAAACTCATCAGGGTTATTCAGAATCTCATATCCAATGCAGTAAAATATTCTACTAAAAGACTGGACTTTTATATTGAAGAATCAGCCCAGAAGAATAATTCTGAGGCTGTAGGGATGGTAAAACTTAGGATACAGACAGATGCTACTGAAAATGTAGATACAGAGAAAATATTTGAAAGGTTCTATCAGAAGGATTCCTCCAGAACCAAGGGCGGAGCAGGTCTTGGACTATATATTTGTAAAGAGTTCCTTGAAAAAATGGGAGGAACTATAGCCGCCAAGCAGGAAAAAGATATATTTGAGATAGAATTGAATTTACCAGGATAGCGATTGTCTGAGCTTGCGAGGAAAAAACGAGGTTTTACAAGGGACAGACTTTATCAAAATCATTAATTAAAGGAATATATAATTTAAGTTGCGTTTCATCTGGACGTTATTCAGTTGTTGAAGGTGTGAACATGCCTTATTGACAGATTTTGGAGAAAATGGTAAAAATTTAGAAGTGATACTGATGCAGGTGGATTGATAAATTAAAAAATTTAAATTATTTATGTGTATGATTTAAGACCTGAACTTTAGTGGTTTAGGTCTTTTTGACTGGACATTTTTGTCGGATGCCCTAAATTCGCTGTTTATGTCGTGTTTTTGAAATAATTATTCTGATAATCTCGCTCTTGAAAGGAGGTCAAAATGGATCAGAAGAAAATAGGAGATTTCTTGAGAGTTCTGCGTAAAAATACAGGATTTACACAGGAACAGGTAGCAGAAAAACTTGGTATATCCAGTCGTACTATATCCAGGTGGGAGACGGGGGCATATATGCCTGATATTTCCATGCTGGTTGATATTGCTGAAATGTATGATGTGGATATCCGCGAGATTATTGATGGAGAAAGAAAGGACGAAAACATGAACAGTGAAATTAAAGAGGTAGCCGAGAAGATGGCTGATTATTCAACAACGGGAAAAAACAATATGCTTAAGTGGTTTAGGTTGATGGGGATTGGTATGATGATTATATCATTATGTCTTATAATAATTAATTTTATCAGGCCATTTATAATTCAAGATATGATGCCACACTTTTTATGGCGTATAATCTTAGGAAATATGATATCTCCAAATGCCTTATTATCGTATGCTATGTTGGCATTATCTATAGTGATTATGGTTTTTACCAGTGACAGGTATCAGTCTATCGGACAGAGTTCAAAAACAGTTAAGTTGACCAAAGTAGTAATCTTTGCAACGGTAATTCTTGCGTGTGCATCAGTTATTGAGTCTTTACTTGCATTATGGTTACATTCTAGAGTTGGTTAATACAGAAAAAAGGTTAGGAATTGCCTATATTGAGGGAATGAGTATGATATTATTTCGGATGACTGGGCATTGATAGAATTAAAATATAATTAATATGTGAGGAAAATTATGAATTTTGCGTATGTAGTAGTACTTTTTTTTGGGCTGATTGGACTTTGGGCACTTGCTTACGATATTCCGGGCTTTTTGCTCTATCATAAGAAAGTGGAGGCAAGAGCCAAAAGTGGAAAAAGATATGTAGCTTTTAGGGCTCAGGAGTATATAAAAAATCAATCAAGTGGTCAGTATGGAAAGCCTGACGGTGATGTTCGTGTAAAATCAGCAGTATTTATATATGAGGAAAAAGGGAAAGGAGTCAGAGCAACTGCAGTTAATCTTTTGGGGGATGATAATCTTTATATAAATAGTGATAAGATATATACAATTAAGGTATCTCCCTTTAACCCTCATAAGTGTTACTTTCCGCCTATACAGCTTTATCAGGGCTGCAGCATTCCAGCAAAGATATTCATTTTCGTGATGCGAGCTATACCAAAGGTCTGTGGTCTTTTGTTTATTGCAATAGCCTGGTTTGCATATACTAATTTTATTCTTAACTAGTTTTTATTATTTTATTATGGAGGATAATATGGGACTTTTTGACAAAATTTTAAACGGAGCAAAGGAAGTAATTGATGGAACTAAAACGGCAATTGAAAAAATAGAAAACGATATGGATCAGGATGTAAATCAATATGCCGATAATAAGAAACTTGCAGGAAAGGAAAGATATGACAATCCGCCGGAGGCGCTTCCCCCTGTATCGGTACAGACGTATTTAAATGGTAATAATGTTCAGTTTATGATTTCAGATGACTTTACCAAGGGTGAGGGATATATGAATTCAGTTATTTCATTTAAATACAATCCAGAGCATTTTGGCGTACTAGATGATATATATGATGAGGAGAATATAACTATTTCATTGCAAGAAGGCGTAGGAGATTTTGATGAAATTGCGGAATGTATTGAAGAGTATATTTCGAATGGAAGTGTATCTGATGTGGAACAATTTGAGGATTACCCAGATGGAAAATATATGTTTAAGGTTAAGATGTTAGCGTCAGATTATGAATTGTATTATTATGTATTAAGAAGTGATGTTGAAGACTCATATGATCATGATGTATTATTATTATTCTATCCCTATGAAGTTAAGGGGACGAATTTAGAAAAGAAGCTGCTTTCCTGCTTTGATGAGGTGGCAAAATCTTTAACGATTCAGTTTAATTAATCCAGAAGTTGATTACCAGATTTTTTTAATTCTTTCAAAATTGAAGGATTTAAGAAATAATCTGGTAATTTTTTTATGTTACTTTATAATAATCTTGAACTAGCTTATGTTTAATCAAAAAAAGTTTTATGTATCATGGAGGTTTTTATTATATGTTTTACAAGAATAAGAATATCAGTTCGTGCTATAGCGTTAACTTTGTAGTTTTTATTGTTGGAACCGTTTTGACGGCATTTAGCCTTCTGATGGCAATTGGTGGCTTGATATCTGTAATGAAATCTTTTGGTAAAGTGCAGGAAATCGATACGGTTTTGCAGGCTTCAGGAAATCTTGCCGGGAAGAACGTGTATTTTGATATAACAGAGGTACCGCAATTTC
>JAILGP010000127.1 GCA_024696635.1 Eubacterium sp.
CAGGAGCGAGAACAGGAA
Source organism: Eubacterium sp. (assembly GCA_024696635.1). GTDB lineage: Bacteria > Bacillota > Clostridia > Lachnospirales > Lachnospiraceae > Eubacterium_Q. The sequence continues at coordinate 19 of JAILGP010000127.1, forward strand.
AGAAGACAAAGGAAGTCGAGAAAGGTTGAGTTGTCATTATAGAGATATTACAAAAAAGTAAAAACTCAAAGAAGCGGAAATCAGTATATATCGAAGAGATTCCCCCTTACCTGTTGAAAACTAAGGAAACTTAAATGTATATTTATTGGAAAAATATGAAAAAAATGGTAGAATAACGCTGTGTGCGCAGAATACGTGAAGGGGGCATTGCACATAAACTAATATATTTTTAGGAGGAGGTTGATTTATATGATTTCAAAAAGAACCCAAAGGACAAAAATATCAATTATTATAATACTTACCATATTACTATCTGTCGTAAGTATTAGTGAAGGGAAAGATATTGTTTTAGCTAATGAAATAGCGACACAAACAGATGCATCTAACCAAGATTATGCAATATATGAGGGAGATGGTTATTCTGTCGAATTTAAGCTTGACAGCAAGTGGACTGGTGGATTTAATGCAACTGTAACAATAATAAATACTTCAGATAATATTATAAATAATTGGAGTATAATTATGCCTCTGGATGAATCCATAATTAATATTTGGAATGCTGAAGTATCTGATTATGGAAAAGGAAATTACATTATCAAAAATGCTGATTGGAATCAGGATATTCCATCCAATGGAAGTGTTTCTTTTGGCTTTACTTCAAATAATGATTTTTCTTCTTTCCCTAAGCATTACGATATTTTAAGCAAAAAAATTACCATAAATTCTGATGATTATTATGTTTCATATGAAACTAAAAATGCTTGGGATAAGGGATTAGTTGGAGAAATCTATATTAAAAATAATAAAGATACGCAAATTGAAGATTGGACTATAAGCTTTTCATATAAAGGACAGATAGAAAACATATGGGACGCAAAAATAATTAGTCATGTTAATGACAGATATATAATATCTGCAGAAGACTATAATCAAAACATTAAGCCGAATTCGTCTGTTTCATTTGGCTTTATCACTGATGAAAATATAGATGAACCTCCATATGATTTTGAATTGGAAGAATACACTGATGGAATTGAGCGATATATTGCTGTTATGGCCGAATCAAATTCAGATAACATAGTATTCAATATAATAGGTTCTTCTCATATGGATAACTACAAGTTATATGTCTCTGAAGATGGCGATAACTATTCTTTATTGGATGAAACCACAGACAATGAAATTATATATAATATAAATGACGATGATTCTTTTTGGTTCTTTATCCAAGGAGAAGTTAATAATCGTAGCATAAAAAGCGATATTGGAAAAATCTCTTTTACAGATGAAAAAATCATAATTTACAATAGTGATTGTGACAAAGATGGCTTATGTGATTACTTAGAATATCTATTTGGAACTGATGTTAATTATTTTGATAGTGACATGGATGGATTATCGGATTACTTTGAATTAAACTGGTCCTTAACTAATCCTTTAATGATGGATTCTGATGAAAATGGAATAAATGATAATCTTGAGGATTTTGACAATGATAATCTCGATAATTTAAATGAATATAATGAAGGAACAAATCCATATTCTTACGATACAGATAATGATGGATTTTCGGATAGTTACGAATTAAATAATGGTATGGATCCATTGGTATTTAATGACATATTTTTATCAGAATCCGATATAAATGAAGCCAACGACTATACAGAGATGGATTTACGTCTGCTTAACATAGATGAATACTATCCATTAGAGATAGAATATAATAATCAATATGTTACATCTATTAGTGGAAAATACAGTGATATGGTGATTGACAGTCCCAATAAGGCATTACTATCTGTTTATGAGATTAAATCTCTCATTGGCCTTGAGAATCCGTCAGAAGAATTGCGATTTTTCAGACTAAATCATAATAGTTCTGGAAATGTATATATGTTTTATCAGATTTATAATGATATTGAAATTATTGGTAATGTTGTAGTTGTTTCAGTTGACAATAATGGTTACACGACCAGTTTATATGCTCATTTAGATACGACAGAGAATTTGAACGCTATAGAATTGCCTCCTGCTTACAATGAATCGAGTATTAGAAATACTATTTCCCAATATGGATATGTGTATAATTCATCTAAATTATCAATATATAAAGAAAGTATGGATTCCTTGTGCAAATATGTTTATATAGTTGATGCTGTCAAAAATAACGAAATGTCCCATATCATTATAGATGCTATATCAGGTGAAATATTATCTACTAATAGCATTGGATGGAATTATAATACATATGGTAATGGAATAGATGATTTTGGGAATAATATTACCTTTGTTGTTAAAGAAACGCCTAGTGGCTATTACATGGAAGATAATTATAAAAAAATATATATGTATGATGCTAGTAAACATAATGTTTCTATTAATTCATCTAATAATACATGGACAGATCCCATTGCTGTTACAGCATATCATAATATAGACACTTCTTATGATTGGTGGAAAAAGATGGGATACGTAGGATTAAACGGAAGAGGTGGAAGTACGGATGTGTATATTCATCATCCTAGTTATTCTAATAATGCTCGAATGACGTTAAGTCCAACACTACAGGAGTATATTTGTCTTGGAGACTATGGAAGTAATACCAACAAGAAAGCTCCCTCATTATCCGTTACAGGACATGAGTTTAGTCATTCCGTTTACTATAATAAAACCTCATGGTTTTCCGGGGATTTAAGAAAACAGGCACAAACAATTGATGAAGCTTATAGTGATATATTTGGTAGTTTTATAGACAATGATACATGGGTAAGTTTACCAAGAAATACAGTAAATCCATTATTAACTCATAATCCTATGAAAGTGAATGGAGAAAATTATGACAAATCATTTTCTGAAGAACATAAAAATGTAACGATTATTACTCACGCAGCATATTTAATGCAAACAAATGGCATTTCTTTTGATAAAATGCACTCCCTTTGGTATGATTCTCTTTCTGAAGGTTTGGGATATTGGGCAGATTTTCATACAGTACGGCAGTGTGTCATAAAAGCTGCACGAAAGAATGGTTTTTCATATGATGAAATTAATATCATCAAAGATGCATTTGATGAAGTAGGTATATATAGTAAAAAAGGAAATTTGGAAGTTATTGTAAGTGCAGGAGATAATCCTGTTTCAGATGCGTTAATTATTGTTGATAGCTATGGAAAAATCAAAAGTCAAAAAACAGATATAAATGGAAAGGTTGTGTTTAATAATCTGGATGAAGGAAGCATAACATTAAAGGTTGAAGCTACTGGGTATACCCCTTTATACAGCCAGGTAATGATACATGATAATCAAACATCGTATAAAAATATACAACTATTGTCAGCTACTAGCACATTTAAATGGACGGAATTTGATCATTATAATTACAAGCAAAAATATGTTGCAAGCATCCCTAAACATATTATATTTCAAGATAATGATATAAAGATGATTGGTTATACTGTTGATCCTATAAAGGATTTTCTGCTCACACAGGATGTATATAATGATGACAGAGAAGGCTTTAATCAAAAATACTTATCATTTAAAATTGAAAGAGATAAAAATGATTGGCATACGATGGAAGGAGGAGGATTCTTATTTAATGCATATATAAATTCAGAAAACCAACTAAATACATATTGTGCACTAATAACCAAAGATGGTCTCAAAATATATGAAATATCTGGAGTTGATGTTGTAGATTTTAGTGACGGAAAACTTGGTAATATTAGTAATGTAGGAACATTATTGGGGACTTATGATATAGGAAATATAATGGATGAGCATAATATCTCAATGAGAGTAACTAATCAAAAAGTTTCTATTTGGTGCGATGATAAAATAGTTGTAGATGAATTATATTTGCCAAATGAATATGGCTATGCATTTGGACCTATAACAAGTCATATAAAACATGATTGCAGCCAAGTTTCGTACTTTACTTTTTCAGATATTCAAATGAGTAGCACTATTGAATACTAAAAGGAAGAATAATATGAGAAAAAGGATTATCTACATTTCTTTTGCAGTCATTATTCTCTTTCTTACCTTCTTCTACATTAGTCATGTTATTGGATATAATAAAGCTGGAAATGGATATTCTGAAAAAATTATAGACCATAAATATGGTAATTGTATAATAGCCTCATATGAATCTGTACCGTTGGACGTAGTAAACAATTGCTATTCATATTTGAAATCCAACGGATATGATGAGTCAGGAATGACATATTATTTTAATAACAGCTTACATAACTATAACGATGAATATATATATGCTGAAAAAGAGGAGAACGATATCTTTTATGTAAGTCAATATTACAATGGAATCATGACAACAGGTTTCTTATGGCTAGATGAAGATGGCAAGGTCCAAAAAACTAATGGATTATTAAATAGTGCAGATATCGATAAAGTAAGTACATTGGAAAACGTTTCAAAAGACCAAGCAAAAGAAATTGCACTCAATTATTGGAAGATTGAAAATGGTGACATAATTTGTATGAATAGCTATTATATCTCTAATAACGAAGTTTTGTATGGTTATAGATTTAGATATAATAATAAAGTTCTCTTTATTAATTCTTATACAGGAACTATAGATAAAAAAAGCGATTAACTTATATAATTATATGACAAACCTCTCTATTTACTCATTTCATATTAATCGATTAAGAGGAAATTTGAATAATACAAGATTTTGATAACTCCGAAAGAGTAAGATGATGTAATAGATGACATTTTCAACACAGTAATCAAACAAACATAGTAAATTAGCGGGGGCAGAGGGTGCACAGCTATACTCTCTGACTCTGTCATTTCTAGGTTCGAATCATAGAACCCCAGCTATAGAACCTCGGTATATTTGCCGAGGTTCTTGTGATTAAACGACTTAAAAAGGCAATGTCGTCAACTTAACAATACAGAGTTATATATATGCACCATTTTGCGCTTATTATAGGTATAGTAATTGCTATTCACCATAGATATTGGAATTGCATTTTTCTTTACTTTTGATGGTTCAGTTTCATTTTGAGACGAAACGACTTGTACTCAGTTGTTCTCTTTTTTAGATATTTTTGGACAGGTCAATCGATAGGTCAATTTGTAAATGAGTCATGAGTGAAACATAGATAAATAAAGGCTTCAAAGGGGGGCGTCTTTGTTCTCTGACTCCGTCATTTCAAGGTTCGAATCCTTGTACCCCAGCACTTGAAGAGTTGATTTAGAGAAAATCTGAATCAACTCTTTTTCGTTGTAACACGCTAAAATAAAGGCTTTGAAGGATATAAGTACTGATTTAAAATAAGAATATGTTTAAAATGTTCAATCTTATTGGAATTGGAGAACATGCCGGCTCAGGAGTTCCTGATATATATGATGTATGGAAAACAGAAGGATTAATTGAACCTACTGTTGAAGAACAATTTGGCTCAGATGTTCCTGATAGAACTACTTTGACATTGCCGTTGATAGAAATAGAGAATGATTCTCAAATTTCTGGACAAGAATCTAATAATATCTACGACAAAAATAAAAATG
>JAILGP010000219.1 GCA_024696635.1 Eubacterium sp.
TGATATAAACTATATATCTTATCAAAGACCTATTTTCTTTTTTGATTCACTCTTTTTTATTTCACTCTTTTTTGATTCGCTCTTTTTTGATTCAGTCTTTTTTGATATATTCTTTTTACTAACAACAGTCTTATTATCCGCCTTATTTTCAAGCTTCTTATCTTCTGTCTTTTTCTTATCCGTCTTTTTATTTATATTCTTATTCTCCTGTGCCTGAACTTCCTCCAGATTCATTTCATTTTCCATACGATCCGACACTATAGAAAATACTCTAAAAAGGTTATTTTTATCATTAAAATCAGGAAAAGATACACCAGGCTCTTTATAGATATAGGAAAAATGAAGCTTTTCATCTTCTTTAGCTTCTTTATAAAATTCATTAAATACTTTCGAATTATAAAGTTGATTCACAGAATCTTTAATAGGCTGGACATTTACACTATTTAATTTGCCAAATAAGGTCATCTCTTCCATGGATAAATCCTCATTTTTTTTCGTCTTTTCCATTAACTGATGTTTGGTCAGTACCATATCACAGGCAATAGCCTTTTTAATTAATTCATCATCCGATGGAAGATTCTCCACTCCCATCATTTCTTTCATTTCATTTCTAAAAGAATTTCTCTCACTATCCTTAATTCCATTTATAGCAAAACCTAGCTTTCTTTCAAAATCAGCCCTATTAATCTCATTATTTGAATCCATTTTATAATCATTATAAGCCTTTATAATTTCTTTCTTTGTTCTGGCCACATGGTTTATATAAAGATTCTGATTCTGTATTTGGGATGCCTCTATAGCAAGGTTCCTTTGTTTAGCTTTTTCATCATTTTTTAAACAATCGTTAAGAATTTTTTTCTTCCCCTTATTTATCTTAACTAATTCTTTAAGAGTTCCATCTAACACAAAAAACTTATCCAGCTGTTCATTAAGAAATGCCCTGCATTCCATAGCATCATGATATCTTCTTTCTGTCCTTGAGGCTTCATGTGGCCCCTTAATATTTCTCCATTCTTCACCGTGTTTCTTTTGACCCTTATATACAATATAATTGTTTACACTAATAAGTGTCTTCGTCATTTTTTCCCTGATATCTTCTACAATCTGAGCATGTTTCTCATTTAAAATATTATTCGATATTTCACCATGAAAGCTTACTAGAAGTTCATTTAATTCTTTCATCTCATCATGCATCTGGTCATAGGCTTCAGAACTTCCTCCCCAACGTGTATCTTTATCAAGCTTTGAAATAAGTTTATTCATCTTGTCCACATTTCCAAGAGTCAGGTCATATACATCATTTTCATATTTATTCTTCAGATTGCCTACATAAGCTCTATAGGCTTCATAGGATGAGCAAGCATCATCTATTCGATTAAATATATTTTTCTTACCAGCAAGCTTTACCCTAAGCTGATTTATTTGTATCTGATCAAGTTCTTCATCATCTACAATTTTAATATTTTCAGGAAGAATATATCCCTTTGTATATCCTCCATCCTCATAAACTTTAGCATCTTTTCTTATGGTGGATTGTAACTCTCCCAATCTCTTTATAACGCCATTAACTTCCTTTGTGGTAAGATCAAAGCCATAAAGAACCTGTGTAAGACTCTCTTCATCAAGACTAAGAAGTCTATCACTTACATCCTTTGGAATAACCTTAATATTATCAAGAGTAACAACCGGTTTCAAACCCACCTTAGTATATTCATTGGAGCCAAATGAAGAATCATTATCTATTCCCTGAATAGAAGTCATTAATACCTCTCCATCCTTCTCCTCAAAATTATAAAGCATATTTCCACCATGCCTATCAGGATTACCGCAAAGATAATCAAGGACCTGTAAAGCAGCAGCTTGTTTTTTTATATTTAAATTATATGAACTGACTGGCGAGGATTTAAGTATCATAGAATCAGCCTTGATTTTATTAATATCATCACCATGAGCCTGCCTCATAAATGTTCCCTTTGCGGTTTTTCCATTAATTTTAATCTTAATATTTTCAGAATCAGCCAAAACATCCTGACAACCCAAAAGTTCAGCAATTTTACTCATAGCAGCATTTCTTCTATTAACTCTGGAATCCTGATTTATTCCAATACCCTTAGCAATAGCAAGCTGGTTATTAGCACTAAAACACTCAGAACAAAGATCTAAAAATATATTAAGTTTAGCTGGAGTATCAATAAATTTCTTTATTGATTTACCTCCTTTTTTAATCAAATGCTCACAGCATTTATCATAATCCGTCATTGTATACTTAACATTATTTCCCATTAAATCCACGATTAAACCAATGTCTGTATAAGGATTATCCGCATCTAAAAGATCTTCATAAAAATCTAATATATCATTCACCTTAATAAAGTCCGCAGCTTTACCATACTTTGCCTTAGTATTTTCAAGGGCTTTTTTTACATATGATTTATTTATCTTTGGCTTATTATCATAAGTAAAATATCCCTTTATTTCATTTCCATCCTTATCCCTAATGGTCATAGGTATTCTTTCATTCTGATTACCCTTATCCCTTTTTTCACTTACTTCACTTACAAGGGTATAATCAGAATTCAGTCTGGAATTTTCAAAAATTGTATTGAGTGAAATATCTACATCTCTCTTACTTGCCTGAGTAAGAACTCTAAGATCCTTTCCAAGGGTCTTAGCTATGGTGTCATTAAGGGCTATAATTTTCTCTAATTTCTTTCTTTTCTTAGCAAAGCCCTTTACCTTTGCCTTTTTATCTATAGCAAGGGAAATTCCTTTGGTATATTTATGCATAGCATTAGTAGCATCCTTATATAAGGTCATAAGCCCTTCTATGTCATCCTTAGAAAGTTTCTTTATCTTATTGTCATCCTTCCTTATAAGCTTGCCGTTAGCATCATAGGGACTAAGCTCAGCAATCTTCTGATTAAGAAGCCTTAGTTTATTTATATAATCATTTCTGTCATTACTGAACTCATCCCTTGAATCTGATAATCCGCTGATATTTCTTATAGCGGCATTATAGCCAGCCTGTCTTTTAGAAAGTCTGTTTTTTGAATTCTTTGGCATAGTAACCTCCCTATAAAATAAACCTGAGGCATTTAGCACTCATACAGATTTATGTATTAAATACCCTCAAAGTACATAGATTAATATTTATTAACAATATAGATTATATTCTCCCAATAGCAACATAAGCGCAACACAAAATTATTTTATCACAGGAAATGTAATATACGATTTCTTTATATATAAAAAACAAAAGCCTGACAAAAGAAAAAAGCCCCAGCGATTAAATCGCCAAGGCTTAATTCATACTTTTATATAACTCTCTCAAGGAATTATTTTATTGGTCTGTCATATCCTCTTCATTTAAATCATTCTCAATAGCTTCTTGATTTAAAGACTCTTGATTTAAAAGCTCTTTTTCCAAAAGCCTTGCATCTAAGTCATCTGATTCAGATTCTATTTCTAATGATTCTTTTTCATGTTCTGGATACTTATCATGTATATATTTACTAAGTACCCTGTCTATGATTATTGTCTTGGGATAGGTCAGAAGACCAAATCCCAAAACAACAATGAGGATGACAAAATAAGATATTCTTGTTGCAATAAATAAAACTAAAATGTTATATATTCCCAAAACTATGCTTTGCAGCATATATACTGCGGAGAATGCCACAGCATTTTTCAATGACCTGATTGAAGTTTCCTCAAATGTTGCTCTAAAGGTGAAGTACCAATCAGCTATCGCCGTCACAGCCACAAGTATGAAAACAGTTACTCCATATGCAAGTGACCTGAAGGGACTCTCTGAAGCAGTCCATACTGTTAAGTCGAAAAGTAACAATGCAATAGCGGTTATTAAGAGCATCCACCCAAGAAATGAGCTTTTTAAATTATTTTTAAACTCCTTCAGAAAGCTTACGGTTATTCCCCCTTCATGATCTTTCCGCATTTTAAGCAATATCCTATAAGCCGCGGTTATAGATGCACCACCTGTTACAATTGGTATGCAACAGATAAAGGTGAGCAATCCCAGAACAAACAAATCGAAAACTTTAGTCATGGTTCTGTTAAATAAATTGTCTGAGAATAAAACATTTCCCATCTTAATTACCTCAATAACTTATGACTTGATAGCTCCAGATGTAAGGCCTGTGTAGATTTTCTTCTGGCATGTTATAAACACTATGAGCGCAGGGATAATTGATATAATTACTCCGGCACATATAAGATTATACTGACTTCCAAGTGGTCCTACAAAAGTATAAAGTGAGGTTGCTACTGTTGGATATTTTACCTTATCCTGCAGGTAAAGATTAGCTGCATAATATTCATTGTAGGTTGACACACCTTTAAGAATACAACTTGTTACGATAGCTGGTTTCAAAAGTGGAAGGAGCAATCTATAGAAGATTGTAAAGTAACCAGCACCGTCTATGATACCTGATTCATCAATATCCTTAGGAATATTTTCGAAGAACTGTATGTAAATATAAATTGATATAATATCAGTTCCACACATCATCACAATATATCCTGGCAGGGAATTGATCAGATGTAATTTGTACATTATCTGGTATACTGCTACCTGCATTGCAACACCTGGTAAAAGTGAAGCAAAAAGGAAGAGATTCCTGATAAGCTTATTTCCTAAAAACTCAAATCTATCAAGTACATAAGCTATCTGAGTTCCTATAAATGTTGATATTAAAAGTACACATATAAGTATTATTGTAGAGTTAAGAAATGCTCTACCCATATTTGCTTTAGTAAAAGCGTCTACAAAGTTACTGAAATTCAGGAAACTATGTGGAAGCGTCATTACATTTGTTGTATTATACTCCTCTTCTGTTTTGAACGCTGTGATAACACAAGATACCAAAGGCAGAAGTGACACAAATGAGAAGAATACAAGAACAACATACTTTAATACCGTAAATACGGTTTTTTGTATTTTCTTTTTCTTAATACTATTATCCATTCCTATATCCTCCTTACTGACTTATCATATTTTTCTTCTTGGTTCCATATTCATCAGAAGGAAGTGTTCTATTGAAGAACAGATTCTGTAATACAGTTACAAGAATTATAATCAAAAGGAGAACAACTGCCATAGCAGATGCAAGTCCAAGCTTATTCTGTGTATGTGCTATCTGATGCATGATTACGAAGTAAGTACCTGTTCCATTAGCACCATCTGTAATTACGTATGGTGGCTCGAAAGCACTAAGTGATCCTGAAATGGACATGATTACATTTAACACAAATATTGTCTTAATATTAGGAAGAGTAATGTATATAAATTTCTGGAATTCTGTTGCTCCATCAAGTATAGCAGCTTCATACATTTCCTGATCAATGGACATGATAGCTCCAATAAAGAGAACCATATTCTGTCCGAAATATCTCCAAACTGATGTTGCCACCAGTGACCAGTTATTTATACGCTGGTCTCTTAACCAGTATGGGAGACTGTCAAGGTCAAACCCTATTGATGTCAAAACAGTATCAAGTACAAAACCATGTGTATAGAAAAATTTAAATATGAAACCAACTGCAATACCACTAATTAAGAATGGGAAGAACATAAGACCCCTAAATACATAACTTCCCTTAATTCTCTGACTTAAAATACTAGCAAGGAAAAGTGCCAGTGTAAGCTGAACCACTGAACCCACCATGTAATAAAGACTAAGTCTTAATGCTTTAAAACAGTCATCTCTCTTAAATACCTTCACATAATTGTCTAATCCAACAAACCCCTTATTTCTTGTATAGCTCATGTTATAAAAGCTGAAAGATACCATCTTTGCGAATGGTATATAGGTAAATACCAATAAGAGTATTAATGGCAGTATCATGAATGTTATCATGACTATAAGCTGCCCGGGTTTGAGTTTTGGCGCATTAAATAGTGTTTTGAACCTTGACTCTCTCATACCTATTCATATCCTTTCTAATAAGTTACTTCTATACCAAGTGAATCCTGAGCATCATTCCATCTTGTTGTCCAATCTTTCATGATATCATCGAAGCTCATTGAACCTGTAGCTGCTGCTTCAACGATCTGCTGAATCTTAGCGTCTCCACCTGCGTTGAATGAAAGCTCACTTTCTGCGTTCATTTCATTGAGGAAGTCTTCCTCACCTGCGAGTGCTGCTTCGTCCTGAAGAATTGTTGCTGTTGAGAAGTCGAATGATGATGGAGCTGTCTTAGAGATAGGATATCCACCTTCGAAATCACACCAACCTGACTCTTCAACCATCCACTTAACGAATACCATAGCTGCTGCCTGGTGATCTGCATCAACATCCTTGCTGATTGCGTAGCAATAGTCAGGACCTGCTGTAGCATACTGAACACCATTAACTGTTATAGGGAATGGCATATAACCAATATCATCTGGATTCTCTCCAGCTGCCTTCATCTGTGCAACTGCCCATGAACCAAGAACCATAGTTCCGATTTCACCATTGTTGAGCATAGACTTGCAGCTTTCCCAGTCAGTTGTTGTATAGTCCTCTTCGATAAGTCCTTCAGCAACTGCATCGTAAAGAATCTTGTATAAACTGTAAGCACCTGTTCCATCTCCTGGATCATCAAAAGGATTTGCTGTATGAACAAATTTCTGATTCATCCATGTGTTATCTCCAAGTGTTATAGAACCAAGATATGCATCCCATGCACCCATTGTCCAACCAGCTGCATAGTTTGTATATAATGGAATTGCATCTGTATTATCTTTGATAAGCTTAAGAGCTGCAATAAACTCTTCTGGAGTTGTAGGAGTCTTTTCTACACCTGCCTCTTCGAAAACCTTCTTGTTGTAAAGAACGCCCTGTGCATTTCCCATGTAACCGATACCGTAGCACTGGCCTTCGTTCTCCCACTGATTTGCGAAATTGATATACTGATCCATTTCTTCTACTGTTCCATAAGGAATAAAGAACTCTGAAAGCTCAGCCTTATCAACTGCAGGGATAAACATGATATCACCCCAATCACCTGTTGTAAGACGAAGAAGAGAATCCTGTGCGTAGTCTGTGATTGGCTCTGTCTCTACAGTGATATTAGGATAAACCTTGTTGAACTCTGCAATATAGTTTGCTATAGTTCCGTCTCCACCTGCACCGTCTCTGTCTGTCTTGTGGTGAAGCCACTTAATTGTTGTTGTGATGTCTGTATAGCTTTCTCCAAGAACTATTGAACCATAATTAAGCTCTCCTGAAGCTGCTGCATCATCTGTTGCCGCATCATCTGCTGCTGCATCATCTGCTGCTGCATCGTCCGCTGCCGCATCATCTGCTGCTTCTGTAGCTGCTTCTGTCTTAGTATCAGCAGTATCACCACCATCACTTGATCCACAGCCAACGGCTGATAAACCAATTGTTGCTGCCATAGCGACAGCTACCATCCTTTTTAACTTCATTTTTGAAACCTCCTTTTAGCTAAATTTACTTAAATTTCAGCGCTTGTGAGTATATTATTACTTAAGTTGTGCTATTTGTCAATAGAAAAGTTAAAAATTCATTATTTTTTTTTGCATAATCACCAATTATGCCATAATTAAATTTTTGTTAAAAAAACATTATTTATCTATATCAATAGACAATAATAATCAAAAGAAGCGCTAATGTTAAGTAAATTCATTAGCGCTTCCTTTAATAAAACCCAATATATTGTATTCATTAT
>JAILGP010000223.1 GCA_024696635.1 Eubacterium sp.
TTTTATATTCTTGTAATATTAAGAATAATAAAATTTAATTTTTATCCTATATAAATAGAAATGAGAGATAATATGAGTCATTTAGATCAAAAGAAAATAAGAAATTTTAGTATCATAGCCCATATAGATCATGGTAAATCTACTCTGGCTGATAGAATTATTGAAATGACAGGAACCCTTACATCCCGTGAAATGCAGGAGCAGGTTCTTGATAATATGGATATTGAAAGAGAAAGAGGGATAACCATTAAATCCCAGGCTGTACGTATTATTTATAATGCTAAGGATGGACAGGAATATATATTTAACCTGATTGATACTCCTGGACATGTTGATTTTAATTATGAGGTTTCTCGAGCTTTAGCTGCCTGTGAAGGGGCTGTTCTTGTTGTTGATGCGGCTCAGGGTGTTGAGGCTCAGACCCTGGCTAATGTTTATATGGCTATTGATAATGATCTTGAGGTATTCCCAGTTATTAACAAAATTGATCTTCCTTCTGCTGAACCAGACAGGGTTAAAGCGGAAATTGAGGATGTTATTGGTATTGTTGCTGAGGATGCTCCGCTTATTTCGGCTAAGAATGGTATTAATATAGAAGATGTTCTTGAGGCGATAGTGAAAAATGTACCAGCCCCTTCAGGAGATAATGATAAGCCCTTTAAAGCTCTTATTTTTGATAGTCTATATGATTCTTATAAGGGGGTTATTATATTCTGCCGAGTGTTCGATGGTTTTATTCATAAGGGTTCTAAGATTCATATGATGGAGACTGGTGCTGAAGCTGAGGTTGTTGAAGTTGGTATATTTGGTGCTGGCCAGTTTATTCCTCAGGATGAAATAAGTGCTGGTATGGTAGGATATATAACTGCTTCCCTTAAAAATGTCAGAGATACTGAGGTTGGTGATACTGTTACTGATGCTAATAATATGTGCGATGAAGCCCTTCCTGGATATAAGAAGGCTCGTCCTATGGTATTCTGTGGTATATATCCTGAGGATGGGGCGAAGTATCATGAATTAAAGGATGCACTTGAGAAGCTTCAGCTTAATGATGCTTCCCTTTCCTATGAACCTGAAACCAGCGTAGCTCTCGGCTTTGGTTTCAGATGTGGTTTCCTTGGGCTTCTTCATCTTGAGGTTGTACAGGAAAGACTTCAGAGAGAATATAATCTTGATATTATTACAACAGCTCCTTCTGTTATTTATAAGGTATATAAGACTGATGGAGAGATAATCGAGCTTACTAATCCTTCCAACCTTCCAGATCCATCAGAGATATCTTATATGGAAGAACCTGTGGTGGATGCTGAAATAATGGTTACTTCAGAATTTACCGGTGCCATTATGAAGCTATGTCAGGAGAGACGTGGTATATATAAGAGTATGGAATATATGGAAGAGACCAGAGTTCTCCTTAAGTATGAGATGCCTCTTAATGAAATTATTTATGATTTCTTCGATGCTTTAAAATCCAGATCCAGAGGTTATGCATCATTTGATTATGAATTAAAAGGCTATTCCAGATCAAATCTGTGTAAGCTGGATATTCTTATTAATAAGGAAAATATAGATGCACTTTCTTTTATAGTATTTAGGGATTCTGCCTATGAAAGAGGTAGAAAAATGTGTGAGAAGCTCAAAAAAGAGATTCCTAGACATCTCTTTGAGGTTCCTATCCAGGCTGCTATCGGTGGAAAGGTTATTGCCAGAGAAACTGTTAAAGCTTTACGTAAAGATGTTCTTGCTAAGTGTTATGGCGGTGATATAAGCAGAAAGAAGAAGCTTCTTGAAAAACAGAAAGAAGGAAAGAAGAGAATGCGTCAGGTTGGATCTGTTGATGTACCTCAGCAGGCCTTTATGGCTGTTCTTAAGCTGGATGATGAGGATTAAGTATCTGTCGGATATTTAATTAAGATGTAAGACTTGATTTGTTTTCTTAAATACTACATAAGAATTAATTATTTTACATTTATATTTATATAAAAATATTTGAAAACGGAAAGTATATTATTATGAAAAAACCATTAAGTATTTATATTCATATGCCATTTTGCGAGCATAAATGTATGTATTGTGATTTTCTCTCATTTGCAAATGAAACAGTTACAACACAGATACAATATATAAATTCTTTGATGAATGAGATTAGCCTTTATAAGCCCTATGCTGACAGATATAGTGTGAAAACTATCTATATTGGTGGAGGGACTCCTACTATTATTGATGAAGCTTTAATTGGAAATGTAATTGAACATATAAAAAATACATTTAAAATTGATCGCTTTGCTGAGGTTACTATTGAAGCTAATCCAGGAACTATTAAGTATACTGATCTTCTTATGTTCAAAAAAAATGGTATCAATAGAATATCTATTGGTCTTCAATCCTCGGATAATGAGCTTCTTAGGCTTCTTGGTAGAATACATACTTATGAGGATTTTCTGAGTGGATTTGATGCTGCCAGAAGAGCTGGGTTTGAGAATATAAATGTAGATATTATGAGTGGGCTTCCAGGTCAGGATATGCATACACTTGTTGATACACTTACAAGAGTAACGGAGCTTGGTCCTGAACACATTTCGGTTTATTCTCTGCAGGTTGAAGATGGGACTCCATTAAGTATGCGACCTGATATTCTTAAAACAATTCCTGATGAAAATATGGATAGGGCTATGTATGCCATGACTAAGAAGGTCCTTAGAACAGCAGGCTATAGACGTTATGAAATCTCTAATTATTCAAAGCCGGGATTTGAGAGCAGGCATAATACTGTTTACTGGACTGGTGGTCAATATATTGGACTTGGTGTTGGTGCGGCTTCATTTTTCAAGGGTGAAAGATTTAGTAATATTACAAATCTTTCTAATTATATTGAGATATGTGAAGATATAAGAGAAGAAATAATTAAGGATACGGATCCTATCAGGCTTTATGATTCTGCTACATCCATTCTTAGGGAGGATGTTCAGACAATGTTTATAGAGTCTCGTATAGAGGAATTTATGTATCTTGGTCTTCGTATGACTGATGGAGTTAGTCGTAATCAGTTTAAGGAAAGGTTCAGGAGAGATATGTTTGAAATATATGCAGAACCTATCAATAAATATATAGAATCCGGTTATATGGAAATGCATAATGATCGTATCAGACTTACTGATAAGGGGCTTGATGTGAGTAATTATATTTTGGCGGATTTTATTCTCGATAAATAAAATTTTACCTTGACAGTAAAGTACTATTGGAGTAAATTATAAGAAGTGATTAGCACTCGAAAATAATGAGTGCTAATAGCAGAAAATAATATATAGAATATTTTGAAGTAAATATTTTAATGCGAATATTTTAATGCGAATATTTTACATTTATATTTACAATAATATTTTATGTGATGCTTAATTACAATTTAATAAAGGATGGTGATAGTATGAATCAGGATTTGGAATACGATCTTGATGACAGGAAACAGACCATCCTCAGAGTTATCATTTCCAATTATCTGGAAACAGGAGAGCCGGTTGGTTCAAGAACTATATCAAAGCTTTCGGATCTGAATCTTAGTTCTGCTACTATTAGAAATGAGATGTCTGATCTTGAAGAGCTTGGTTATCTGGTTCAACCTCATACTTCGGCAGGTCGTATTCCTACAGATAAGGGTTATCGCTTTTATGTTGATAAGGTAATGACTGAAAAATCTGGAATGGAAGAAGCCGTTAAGGAACGTGAGGGGGCTCTGCTGGAAAGAGTAGATAAGCTTGAAGCACTTCTTATGCAGGTGGCAAAGGTTCTTGCATATAATACTCAATATGCGACCATGGTCACGACACCTATGCTGAGGAATAGACAAGTAAAGTTTATTCAGCTTTCACAGGTAGATGAAGAAAGACTTGTTGCGGTAATTGTTGTTGGCGATAATGTTGCTAAGAACAAACTGATAAAAGTTTCTCGTCCGCTTATTAATGAAGAGGTTTTGAAGTTCAATTTGCTTTTAAATACATTTCTCCAGGGCGTGAGTGTGGATCAGATTAATCTGGAACTTATGCAGACTATGAAGAAAGAAGCTGGTGATTATTCTGATATACTTGAAAGTATCTTTGAAGGAATAATTGATGCAGTTAAGGAAGCGGAGGAAATGAAGATTTATACCAGTGGTGCATCCAATATTCTTAGGTTTAATGAACTTGGAGATGTGTCTAAAGCAACTGCACTTCTGGAAACGTTTGAGGAACAGACAGGTCTGAATGAACTGGCAGATGAGACTCTTAAGTCCGAAGATAGCGACCATAACATTCAGATTTATATCGGTGATGAAGCTCCGGTACAAAATATGAAAGACTGTTCTATCGTTACTTCGACTTATCAGCTTCCTGAGGGTGCTAAGGGTACGATAGGTATTATCGGTCCTAAGAGGATGGATTATCGTAAGGTAGTAAGTACACTTAAGAACCTAACCGATGAGCTGGATAACATATTCCGATACAATGATGACAAAAGAGGTGAAGATTAATGGCTAAAAGAAGTATGAATGACAAGCTTCGTAACCTGAAAGAAGAAAAGGATAATGCTGGTTTACCGGCTGAACAAAAAATTAAAGTTACTGAGGGTGCTGAACCAGAGGGTACAAAAGCTATGGTAGATGAAGAACTTGATTTTGATGAGGGCGATGAGGCTGCAAGACCTAAACCCGTTCCAAAGAAAAATCGTCGAGGAAGCAAGCAAATGCAGGCTGAACTCGAATCGGCCAAGGAACTGGCTGAAGGAAATAAGGAGAAATATAAAAGACTTCTGAATGAGTTTGACAATATGCGCGAGCGTAACAAAAAGGAAAACTCAGAAATGGCAGATAGAGGAGCTATGGATGCTCTTCAAAAGATTCTTCCGGTTATAGATAATTTCGAGAGAGCATTGGAATCTGTAAATGAAGAAGATAAAACTCCATTTGAAGATGGAATTGAAAAGATTTACAGACAGCTCATGGATACTCTTGAAGGTATAGGAGTTGTTCCTATGAATGCAACCGGAAAAGACTTTGATCCTAATCTTCATAATGCAGTAATCCATGAAGAAAATGAAGAAATGGGTGAGAATCTTGTTTCAGAAGAGATGCAGAAGGGTTACTTCTATAAAGATAGCGTTCTTAGACATGCTATGGTTAAAGTTGTAAATTAATTATAAATATATTATTTCTTTTGATATATTAAAAACAATTAAATGATTTAATATCTTTGATTTATAAATATTAATTAGTATATAAAATTTTTATATGTATATTTTTAGGAGGATTTTTCAAAATGGGAAAGATAATCGGTATTGACTTAGGTACTACAAACTCATGTGTAGCTGTTATGGAAGGTGGAAAGCCTGTTGTTATTACTAACGCAGAAGGTTCACGTACTACACCATCTGTAGTAGCATTTTTAAAGTCGGGTGAAAGAGTTGTCGGTGATGCTGCTAAGCGTCAGGCTGTTACAAATGCAGACAAGACAATTGCTTCCATCAAGAGACATATGGGTTCTGATTATAAAGTTGAGATAGATGATAAGAAATATTCACCAGAAGAGATTTCTGCTATGACACTTCAGAAGCTTAAGGCTGATGCTGAAGCTTATATAGGTGAGAAGGTTACAGAAGCTGTTATCACAGTTCCTGCTTACTTTACTGACTCACAGAGACAGGCTACAAAGAATGCTGGTAAGATTGCAGGTCTTGATGTAAAGCGTATCATCAACGAGCCTACAGCTGCTGCACTTTCTTATGGTCTTGATAATGAAAAAGAGCAGAAGATAATGGTTTATGACCTTGGTGGTGGTACATTCGATGTATCTATCATTGAAATCGGTGAAGGAGTTATCGAAGTTCTTGCTACAGCAGGTAACAACAAACTTGGTGGTGATGATTTTGATAACAAGATTACAGCATATATGCTTGAAGAGTTCCAGAAGAAGGAAGGCGTAGATCTTTCAACAGATAAGATGGCTATGCAGAGACTTAAGGAAGCTGCTGAGAAGGCTAAGAAAGAGCTTTCATCACAGACAGTTACAAATATCAACCTTCCTTTCATTACAGCTACTGCTGATGGTCCTAAGCATTTCGATATGGATCTTAGCCGTGCTAAGTTTGATGAGCTTACAGCTGATCTTGTAGAAGCTACACGTGGTCCTGTAAATCAGGCTATGGAAGATGCTGGTCTTACAGCTAGTGAAATTGATAAGGTTCTTCTTGTTGGTGGATCAACTCGTATTATCGCTGTTAAGGATGCCGTTAAACATATTACTGGTAAGGATCCATTCCAGGGAATTAACCCTGATGAGTGTGTTGCTATCGGTGCTTGTATTCAGGGTGGTAAGCTTGCTGGTGATGCAGGTGCAGGAGATATCCTTCTTCTTGATGTAACACCACTTACACTTTCTATCGAGACAATGGGTGGTATTGCTACACACCTTATTGAGAGAAATACAACTATTCCTACACATAAGAGCCAGATATTCTCAACAGCTCAGGATAATCAGGATGCTGTTGATATCAATATAGTTCAGGGTGAACGTGAGTTTGCTAAGGATAATAAGTCACTTGGTAGATTCCGTCTTGATGGTATTGCGCCAGCACGTAGAGGTGTTCCACAGATCGAAGTTTCATTCGATATCGATGCAAATGGTATCGTTAATGTATCTGCTAAGGATCTTGGTACAGGACGTGAGCAGCATATTACAATTACATCTGGAACATCACTTTCAGACGATGATATCGAGAGAGCTATGAAGGAAGCTGCTGAATATGAAGCTCAGGATAAGAAGCGTAAGGAAGGTGTTGAAATCCGTAACGACGCTGATGCTATCGTATTCCAGACAGAGAAGGCTCTTCAGGAAGTTGGAGATAAGCTTAATGGTGATGATAAGAAGAAGGTTGAGGATGACCTTGCTTCACTTAAGACAATTATAGAAGGAACAGATATAGAGAACCTTTCAGATTATGATATTGAAAAGCTTAAGGCTGGTAAGGAATCTCTTATGACATCAGCTCAGCATCTCTTCGAGAAACTTTATGAGCAGAGTGGTCCTGGAGCAAATGCTGGTACAGGAGCAGGTACACCAAACTTTGGTGATGATGTTGTTGATGGTGACTTCACAGAGGTTTAATCTATCGAAGGGTGAATGAGCAATGGCAGATGAAAAACGAGATCTATATGAGGTTCTTGGAGTTTCCAAGAATGCGAATGATAATGAATTAAAAAAGGCTTATAGAGTTCTTGCCAAAAAATATCATCCAGATGCAAATCCTGGAGATGCAGAGGCGGAGGCTAAGTTTAAGGAGGCATCCGAGGCTTATGCTATCCTCTCTGATCCAGAGAATAGACGCAAGTATGACCAGTTTGGGTTTGCTGCATTTGATCAGAATGGTGGACCTGGTGGTGATGGCTTCGGCTTTGATTTTGCTGATATGGGCGATATTTTCGGAGATATCTTTGGAGATATGTTCGGTGGAGGACGAACCAGACAGAGTAATGGACCTGTTAAGGGTGCGGATATAAGAACAACAGTTCGTGCAACTTTTGAGGAGGCTATATTTGGTACTCAGACTCAGATTGAGCTTCCACTTAAGGATGAATGTCCTGTTTGTAAAGGAACTGGAGCCCAGCCTGGACATGCTCCTGAAACATGTTCAAAGTGTGGTGGTAAAGGACAGGTTGTTTATACTCAGCAATCTTTGTTTGGAATGGCTCGTACGGTACAGACATGTCCGGATTGTAATGGTACAGGTAAAATTATTAAATATAAATGTTCCAATTGTGCCGGTTCTGGATATGTAAAGAGTAAGAAAACAATCCAGATCAAGGTTCCTGCTGGAATTGATAATGGTCAGTCAATTAGACTTCGTGAGATGGGTGAGCCAGGTATCAATGGTGGTGAAAGAGGAGATCTTCTTGTTACTATTCTTGTAGATAAGCATCCTGTATTCCAGAGACAGGGGTATGATATTTATTCTTCAGAACCTATATCATTTACCCAGGCTGCTCTTGGTGGAAAGGTTCAGCTTAATACAATTGATGGACCTTATAATTATGATATAGCTCCTGGTACACAGACAAATACAAAGGTTAAGCTTAAGGGAAAGGGTGTACCTACACTTAAGAACAAGACCGTTCGTGGTGACCATTATGTAACGCTTGTAGTTCAGGTTCCAGAGAATCTTACAGAAGAACAGAAGTCAATACTTAATCAATATGAAAATGCTTCTGGTCCTGCTGTTAACATGAGATCATCTACTGATTCAGCTGGTGATTTCTCATTTGGAGGACACAAGAAGAAGAAGTTTAGGAAATAATTAATATTTATTTATATTAACCAGCTTGTAACGCTTGTTACGGGCTGGTTTTTCTGTTATACTATCGCGTGTTTGAAAAGACTTTTAAATATGGAGATTATCATGATTTGGAAAAAGTTTACAATTGAAACTAGTTTGGAAGCTGTCGATATATTATCGGATTTTCTTAGTGAACAGGGAATAGAGGGGATACAGATTGAAGATAATGTTCCTCTTACAGAAGAAGAAATCAAGCAGATGTTTGTTGATATTCCTCTTATACTTGGAGAGGATGATGGGTCTGCCAAAATATCCTGTTTTTTAGATGATTCATTTGATGATAAAAGGATAGAAGAACTTAAAGTGCTTGTCACAAATGAACTTAAGACTATAAGTCAGTTTCTTCAGATTGGTAGTGGTAAAATCAGTGTAGAAAATACAAGTGATGATTCAACCTGGAATGATAAGTTTAAAGAAAATTTTAAACCAGTCAGGCTCTTTGATGATCTTGTTATAATGCCTGATACAGGTTTTGAATATGATTTTGAGATTTTACCTCAGGATAAGATTATTAATATTAAGTCTGTTACGGCCTTTGGTACAGGAACTCATGAAACTACTAAGCTTTGCCTCGAACAGGTAAAGAATAATATGACTCAGAATGGTTCTGTTTTCGACATTGGATGTGGTAGTGGTATTCTTTCTATAGGAGCTTGTCTTCTGGGGGCTGGTTATGTCCATGGTCTCGATATTGACCCTCAGGCTGTAAAGGCTAGTGCAATAAATGCTGAGGCTAGTGGACTTGGTTCTGATAGAATTGAATTTTCCTGCGGTAATCTTCTTGCAGATAATAGGATTGCTGAAAATTATCTTGCTAAGAATGATAATAAAAAGCGTATGGAAAAAGCCAGCATTGGATCTGGTATTGCTTCGCCTGTCAATCCTGATAATGCTGCCATGATGGTAGATATTAAGCTTGGTGAAGCGGATCCTATACCAGCTAGAAGGTATGATATTGTGGTTGCTAATATTTTGGCTGATGTTATTATACCTCTTTCTCTTGTTGTGCCAGATTATCTTTCTGAGAATGGAATTTTTGTTGCTTCTGGTATCAGTGATAAAAAAGAGTCAGAAGTTCTTGATGCTTTGATAAATAATGGTTATGAGATATTAGAAATTACTAGAGAAAATGAATGGGTTTGTATAGTGAGCAGGCTGGTATAATTATGCATAGATTTTTTGTGGAAAATATTATAAATGCTGAGAAATCACTTACTATAAGTGGTCAGGATGTTAATCATATAGTAAATGTTCTTAGGCTAGGCGTGAACGATGACATAACGGTTAGTGATGGTTCCTCCAGAGATTATGAATGCAGAATTTGTTCTATCGATATGGAAAATCAGACGATAATTGCTGATATTATTGATATATATGATAATAATTCTGAACTACCTGTCAATATTTATTTGTTTCAGGGTTATCCTAAAGGGGATAAATTTGAGCTTATAGTACAAAAGTGTGTAGAGCTTGGCGTTCATGCGATTGTTCCTGTTATGATGGATAGGACAATAGTAAAGCTTGAAGATAAAAAGAAGTCTAAGAAGCTTCAAAGACTAAATTCTATATCGGAAGCTGCTGCTAAACAGTCCAGAAGAGGAATAATACCTGAAGTTATGGATGTTATGACTATGAAAGAGGCTGTTTCTTTTGCTGGGAAACAAATGGATTATATAGTATTTCCTTATGAACTTGCAGAGGGAATGGAAGAAAGCCGTAGAATGGTATATGAGATTGTTGATAAAATACTTCAGGATAATAACCCGAGTAAGGATGAAATTATTTCTAAAAATATTGGGATATTTATTGGTCCGGAGGGTGGATTCTCCGATTCTGAGGCTGCTTCTTTAAAAGAAATAGGGGCCTATACTATTTCTCTTGGACATAGAATTCTCAGGACAGAAACAGCGGGTATGTCTATTATGTCTATACTTGCTTTCTTGTTGGATGAAGATAAGTGATTATAATTTATATTTGCTTTATAAGAAGCTTATTATAACTTTATATTTTGGATTATAATATATGGATTTAAATTACAAGGTGTTTCCTTGGAGGAAAATTATGGAAGTTTATTTTGATAATAGTGCTACAACTAAAGTATATGATGAGGCCATTGATATAATGGTAAAGACTATGAGGGAGGATTATGGTAATCCCTCATCCCTTCACCTTAAAGGTCTTGATGCTGAACATATTGTTAAGGATAGTGCGGGTATTATAGCTAAGGCTCTTAAATGTATGCCTGAAGAGATTGTATTTACTTCTGGTGGCACAGAATCTAACAATATGGCCATTGTTGGTACATTGCTGGCTAAGAAAAGAAAAGGAAAGCATATAGTTGTATCTTCTGTGGAACATGCTTCTGTTTCTGCTGTTATGCAGTTTTTGATTAAAGAAGGCTGTGAAGTAACATATATACCTAGTGATGAAAATGGCATTGTTTCTCCTGATGCATTTGCAGATGCTGTCAGGGAAGATACTGTTCTCGTTTCCTGCATGCACATAAATAATGAAATTGGTTCTGTTATGCCTTTAGAGGAGATTTCCAGAAGGGTTAAGGCTAAAAATCCCGGAGTCTATTTTCATGTGGATGCTATTCAGTCCTTTGGAAAAATCCCAGTGGTTCCTAAACAGATAGGCTGTGATTTATTATCGGTATCTGGCCATAAAATTCATGGACCTAAGGGTTCAGGATTTCTGTATGTCAAAAAGGATCTGTTGCTTAGACCGATTATTTATGGTGGAGGTCAGCAGAAGAATATGAGGTCTGGTACTGAAAATGTACCTGCTATCGCTGGGCTTGGCGTAGCTGTTAACAAGACCTTTACCGATTTTGAAACGAAAATAGATCATATAAGGGATATTAGAAATCGTCTTTGTCGGGAGCTCACTAAAATTGAAGATGTTTACTCTAATACTGATATAATTAATGGGGCTCCTCATATAGCAAGTATAAGCTTTGTTGGCGTAAGAGCAGAGGTTATGCTTCATGCTTTGGAGGATAAAGGTATCTATGTTTCTTCTGGTTCGGCATGTTCTTCTAATAAAAATAAAGAGTCTGCAGTTCTTCATGCTATTGGACTTGATAAGAAAAGAATTGAGTCCACATTAAGGTTTAGCTTTGGTGAAGATAACACTGAAGAAGAAGTTGACTATGCTATAAATACTATATCTGAACTGCTTCCTATGCTTAGGCATTATGTAAGAGGTTAGGTTTTGTTATATATAAAATTATTGATTGTGAGGTAGATATGAATAATATAAAAATGTTCCTTGTTAGATATGCTGAGATTGGTACAAAGGGAAAGAATAGATATGTTTTTGAAGATATCCTATGTAAGAGGATTCGTAAGCGTCTTGAACCGCTTGGCCATTTTGAAATAAGGAGGGACTATGGCCGTATATATGTGGAGGCTCATTCGGATTATGACTATGATATGGTGATGGAGCGTCTTACTAAGATTTTTGGTATAGTTGGTCTTTGCCCTGTTACTGTAGCTGAAGATTTTACCTATGATTCTATTAGGGCAGCTGCTATTCAGCATTTTGAGGAAACCTTTGGTCCTGGGACAGATAATTCTTATAATGGATATAATTTTTCTTTTAAGGTTCATACAAGGAGAATCAATAAAAATTTTCCTATGAATTCTATGGAAATTGATATGGAAATAGGCCATGATCTTCTTGAAAAATTTGAATCTAAGGGGCTTCATGTGGATGTTCATAAGCCTGATATTATGGTGGAAATAGAGCTTAGAGGAGAAAAAGGTTATATTTATTCCAAAACTATTCCTGGTCCTGGTGGACTTCCTGTTGGAACGAATGGTAAGGCTATGTCTCTTCTTTCGGGTGGTATAGATAGTCCTGTGGCTACTTATATGATATCTAAGCGTGGAGTCGAAATGGAAGCGGTATATTATAATTCCCCTCCTTACACCTCTCTGAGGGCCTTAGAGAAGGTTGAGAAACTTGGAACCATAGTTTCTCAGTATTCTGGTCCTATTAAGCTTTATGTGGTGAATTTTACCGAGATACAGCTTTGCATATATGATAATTGTCCTCATGATCAGCTTACAATTATAATGAAAAGAATTATGTTCAAAATTGCTCAAAGACTTGCTGAAAGGGATGATTGCCAGGCTATAGTTACAGGAGAATCAATTGGTCAGGTTTCTTCTCAGACTATGCAAAGCCTTGGGGTTATAGATGCTGCGGTGGATTGTCCTGTATATAGACCGGTAATAGGAATGGATAAACAGGAAATTGTTGAATATTCACAGCGGATTGGTACATTTGAAACCTCTATTGAACCTTACGAGGATTGCTGCACTATTTTTGTGGACAAACATCCAGTTACTAAACCAAAGATGGCATCTATTGAAAAATCAGAGAAGCATCTTGTTGGAAAGGTTGAAGAGCTTATAGATAAGGCTGTTGAAACAGCAGAGGTTAAATGGCTTAAATAACATAAAAATAATAAGTCCTATCGGAGAAGCATAATGTACTTGTTCGGTAGGATTTTTTAACTTGTATTTAATTGCTAGTGTATTGAGAGCTTTATGTGAAAATCTTTATATGAAAATCTTTATGTGAAAACCTTTATATAATATTTTGTTTTTAGAATATATTTTTTGTATGTATAGTTTTTATAATATATTTTTGTGTGTATGTTTTTATAACATATTTTTTGTGTGTATGTTTTTATAACATATTTTTTGTATGTATGTTTTTTATAATATTTGTATTAAAAAAAACCACTTGAATCATAATGGATTCAAATGGTTTCAGGTGCAGTCCGTAGGGGAATCGAACCCCTGTTTCCGCCGTGAGAGGGCGGCGTCTTAGCCTCTTGACCAACGGACCTTGTTTGGCACGAATGGTAATATAACATAATTAATTTTATATTGCAAGTCTTTTTTTATAAAAAATAAAAAAATATTGAAGATTATAAAAATACTGATACAATGTATCATAAAACTACAGGAGGAATAGGGATTATTAATACTAAAGATAATAAAGAAAAAAATAATAGGAATAATAATACAAGTAATATTGAGAATAGTTCTGAAAAAAAGAATGAATCCAAAATTGCTCTTGTTATTATGATTTCGATATTTATTATAATGTGCGGAAGCTTATTATATATCATTAAGAGGTGGCATAGTACAGTGGGGCCTGTGGAAATGGATACGGAAGATTCTTCGGTGGTTTTGCAGCATATAGAGGTTACACAGGAGCTTACAGAAGAGATTCCTGAAATTACAGCTATTCAATTAGAAAAGGTTGATAAGGCTTCTGAGGGTGATAGTGATGAAGAGTCTGATCCTGAAGAGGATGAGGTTTCTGAGGAAGAGGCGGAGCGTCAGGCTGAAATTGCCTCTGAAACTAATGCAAGGCTTAGAAAAGAACTTTCTGATGATCTTTTTTCTCAGCAGTTTATATTTGGAGATAAATTGCTTACACTTCCTTTTGATTATGGAGAGATAAGTGATAAGTATACATTTGATTTGGCTGATTATGGTTATGAAGATGGCCTTATACTTGAACCTGGGCAGAGAGTTGCTGGTACTGTGGAACTTGAGGCTTATGATTTAGATGAGGGGATTGTTTTCTGGGTTGGTTTTATAAATGACTCAGAACAGAGTCTTGATATTAAGGATTCCAAGGTTAATTCTTTTAGAATGGATACTAGATGGATTGATGAGGATGATTATCCTACCTTGATACTCCCAGGCGATATAACCTGGAAGTGTACGGAGGAGGATATTTATAAAGCTTATGGAGAACCCGAGGAGGAACCTTATCGTTCGGAGGATTCTAAGTATACTACTATAAGCTATGATAGTGGTGATTATAATTATTATATTGAGTTTGTCGTGTATGATAATATAGGCCTTTCGGAGGTTTCTCTTAGGGCTTATTAGTAGATGATGAGAATCTTTATCATTTGCCGTGCTGCTTCGTTCTTGCTTATTACTGAGCTGTTGATTTATTTTTTGATTATTCGTACGGAGCAGCTTAATTCACTTTTGAGCCTGATCTTTGATGCTTGATAAATCATTTGATTGTATAAATCTGTGGATAGCTTATCTAATTGCCATAATCTTTTTCCTAATTCTCTTTCTGGATTATAAGCTGATTTTTTGCTTATAATTTCTAAATCGGAATTGGAAGATATTTCTTTAATTACAGAGGATGAATCTGCATTTAAGGCTAATAGATTTAAGTAATCAGCATAGCCGTTTTGCTTAGCCATTATTCTGTCTTCGTTTATTATTCCAAGAATCAGATGTAGTAGAACCCTGCTTACTCTTGTCATTGTAAGGTTTTTTGTTTTTAAATAATCTATAAGCTCTACGTATGTTATAGGAAGTGGTGCTTTTCTTAGTCTATGAAGGAGTTCTGGATTCATATCCATAACTTTGCTGAAGCCTGATATTTCTTCTGGAAGATTCCTGTCATATATAATCCTGGATGCTAAAAATGGTGATAACCATGAAACGTCAGGAATTGATTTTTTGGTAAATTCTTCATAAGGTTCCATACTTTTTGGGGGAACAAGACTTGATATGTCCTGACCATTTATTAAAGCGTTTCTTATTGCCTTTGCACTGCAAAGATTATCCTTGATTTTGGTGCTATGATAACCTGTATCTGACCTTTTTATAAGTACAGGCATTATTTTAGAATTGAATCTTTTGAGTGATGCAATATATGATATGGCTAGGATGTTATTTGGCTTCTCAATTATGTCTGATATTTGGTCTCCAAGAATCTTTTTTATCGCTTTTTCACTGGCTAGTGGAAACGTTAATCCCTTTTCCAGATATCTATTTAAGTTTGATTTATATTCCTCGGGTTCTTCAACAAGAATATCGGCTATTTCGCTAAATAAACCAATTTCATCGTCTTCAACACCAAAGGCGAGGTAATTGACAGCTCCGGATTTTTCTAAAATATATACTGCTCCATTTGCAAAATCTTTTGCGCTTCCTGTGGCATATATTACGGGGAGTTCAAATACTATATCAACTCCGCCAATTACTGCGGCTTGGGCTCTGGAATATTTGTCTGCCAAAGCTGGGTTTCCCCTTTGAAGAAAATTTCCACTCATCAGTGCTATAGAAGATTCTGCACCGGTTCTATTCATGGCTTCATCTAATAGATATTTGTGTCCATTGTGGAATGGATTGTATTCCGCTATGATGCCGAGTCTTGACATTTTGATACCCCCTATATATCTTGTGTACATTTCTCCTATAAAGTTAAAACTTAATATAGTTTAAGAATAGCATTTTCAAAATCATTATGCTATACTAACTTTGTTTGTTCGTAACATTTTTATGAAAATATTGAATGCAGGCTATGGATAGATAAGGGGATATTTGTGGCTGGAAAGGAAAATTTATTATGGCGAATGAAGATAAGCTCAAAGCTTTGGATGCTGCTATAGCTCAAATAGAGAAGCAGTTTGGTAAAGGCTCAGTTATGAAGCTGGGGGATAATGTAAAAAATATGAATATAGAGGCTGTTCCTACGGGATCTCTTAGTCTTGATATAGCTCTTGGAATCGGTGGAATGCCTAGGGGACGTATCATTGAGATATATGGACCTGAGTCTTCTGGTAAAACAACAGTTGCTCTTCATGTGGTTGCTGAAATTCAAAAAAGAGGTGGTATAGCTGGGTTTATTGATGCAGAGCATGCTCTTGATCCAACCTATGCTAAAAATATTGGTGTTGATATTGATAACCTTTATATTTCCCAGCCGGATAGTGGTGAACAGGCTCTTGAGATAACTGAGACTATGGTCAGATCTGGTGCTGTGGATGTTCTTATAATCGACTCTGTTGCGGCTCTTGTTCCAAAGGCTGAAATTGATGGGGATATGGGTGATAGCCATGTTGGTCTTCAGGCAAGACTTATGTCACAGGCTCTTAGAAAGCTTACTGCTGTAATAAGTAAAACAAATTGTGTTGTTATATTTATTAATCAGCTTCGCGAAAAGGTTGGAGTTATGTTCGGAAATCCTGAGACTACAACTGGTGGACGCGCTCTTAAGTTTTATTCATCTGTAAGAATGGAAGTTAGAAGAGTTGAAACAATTAAAACAGGCGGTGAAGGTGTTGGTAACAGAACTAAAGTCACAATTGTGAAAAACAAAGTTGCGCCACCTTTTAAAAAGGCTGAGTTTGATATAATGTTTGGAGAGGGCATATCTAGAGAGGGTGATATTCTTGATCTTGCATCTGCTTGTGATGTTGTTGCTAAGTCGGGAGCCTGGTATGCTTATCTTGGCGAAAAAATTGGTCAAGGTAGAGAAAATGCAAAGAATTATCTGAAGGAAAATCCGGATGTTATGGCTGAGATTGAACAAAAGGTTCGTGATATTTATTTTGCTGAACCTGAAGAGGCAACTACGGAAGAAAACCCTTCGGATTCTGAGTGATTATTAAATGATTAAGTTATCGTTTTAGTCGGGTTCAAATAGTAGGTGATAATATATGAATGTTCTTAAGGTCCTAAAAAAGGAAAAGAGCTATTATATATACCTTGAGGATTACTTTCTTGGAATTTTATATTATAAGGATTTTTCTAAGCTTGGTTTAAAGGCTGAGAATAGTTCTGAATTTTATATTGAAGATGTATCTGATGAAAAGATAGAGTTGCTTAAAAATGAGGTTGTGAGTAAGGGCTTTAACAAGGCTGTTACCATAGCTACTGCTAGAGAGTGTTCTGGAAGTATCATCAGAGAAAAGCTGAAGCTTAAAAAATTTCCTGAATATGCTATAGAGGATGTGGTTGAGCTTATGTATTCCTATAACTATCTGAATGACGAAAGGTTTGTTGAAAGCTATGTCAGAAGTTATATGTTATCTAAAAGCAGAAGGATGATCGAGAAAGAACTTGAGGATAGAAAGATAGATGTTTCTCTTTATCAGGAGGTTATTTCGGGAGTTTACCGTGATGAAGGTCTTGAGGAGAGTGATACTATTGAAAAGCTACTTGATAAAAAATTTCGAGGGCAGGATATGTCCGATGAAAAGGTCAGAAGACGGGCTTATTCGTATTTGATGAGACATGGCTTTGGCTATGATAAAATCAAACTGTACTTGACATAATATCCTTTTGGATATAAACTAGATTAGTGTGTTTTTAGACACTTTGTTTTGCACATTAAAAAATTAATAAAGGAGGTTATCCTGTGACAACTCTGGGATGGGTTATCATCGTGATTGTTGCTTTCCTTATTGGAGCTGCTTGTTTCTGGTTTGCGGGTATAGCATATCGTAAGAATATTGCTGAAGCTAAAATTGGATCGGCTGAAGATAAGGCGAAGAGCATTATAGATGATGCACTAAGGAATGCTGAATCGAAGAAGAAGGAAATACTTCTTACCGCTAAGGAAGATGCGCTCAAGACTAAGAATGACATCGAAAAAGAAGTTAAGGACCGAAGAACTGAGATACAGCATATGGAAAAGAGAGTTCTGCAACGTGAGGAGAATCTTGACAAGAAGACTGATACGCTGGAACGTAGAGAGCAATCTCTTTCAGCTAAAGAAGCTAATCTTGCAAAGAAGATTTCTGATGTAGAAGAGCTTTCTGTAAAGAGACAACAGGAACTGGAGAGAATCTCTGGTCTTACCTCTGAACAGGCTAAGGATATTTTACTTAGGACCGTTGAAGATGATGTAAAGCATGAAACAGCGATGATGATTAAGGAAATGGAAGCCAGAGCCAAGGAGGAAGCTGATAAAAAGGCTAAAGAAATAGTCGTTGGTGCCATACAGAAGTGTGCTGCCGATGTTGTTTCTGAATCTACTGTATCTATAGTACAACTTCCGAGTGATGAGATGAAAGGTAGAATAATTGGTCGTGAAGGACGTAATATTCGTGCTCTTGAAACTCTTACAGGTGTTGATCTTATTATAGATGATACTCCTGAGGCTGTAGTTTTATCGAGTTTTGATGCGGTAAGACGTGAAATTGCCAGGGTCGCACTTGAAAAGCTTATTATCGATGGTCGTATCCACCCGACTCGTATTGAGGAAACAGTGGAAAAGGCTAGAAAAGAAGTCGAGAATAAGATGAAAGAAGATGGTGAGGCTGCAGCACTTTCAGTTGGCGTTCACGGACTTCATCCTGAGCTTATTAAGCTTTTAGGAAGAATGAAGTTCAGAACAAGCTTTGGTCAGAATGTTTTAAAGCATTCTGTAGAAGTTGCTCAACTTAGCGGTCTTATGGCTGGAGAACTTGGTGAGGATGTAAAGCTTGCCAAGAGAGCGGGTCTGCTCCATGATATCGGTAAATCCATTGATCATGAAGTGGAAGGTTCACATGTTACTATCGGTGTTGATCTTTGTAAAAAATACAAAGAGAATCATGTTGTTATCAATTCGGTTGCTTCGCATCATGGGGATTGCGAACCTGAGTCTATGATAGCTTGTATCGTTCAAGCTGCTGATGCTATTTCAGCTGCTCGTCCTGGTGCAAGAAGAGAGACTCTTGATACCTACACCACAAGGCTTACAAAGCTTGAGGATATAGCTAATTCCTTTGAGGGTGTAGAAAGATCCTTTGCCATTCAGGCAGGTAGAGAAATCAGAGTATCCGTTGTTCCGGAAAAGGTCAGCGATGCGGATATGGTACTTTTGGCTAGAAATATATCCAAGCAGATAGAAGATGAGCTTGAATATCCTGGTCAGATAAAAGTAAGTCTAATTCGTGAATCTAGAATTAGTGATTACGCAAAATAAATTTATTAAATGATTTGTCAAATTATTATCTAAATTAAATTTGTAAATTAAATTCTTGCCACTTATATTCTTTTGAATATAGGTGGCTTTTTCTTTTGTTTTTATTATGCAGCTTATTGTATTATTTTATATATATGTGATATATTAGAAAAGCGTGAGAGAAGATTGGGTCTATATAAATCAGCTTAGCGAGGGAAATGGGCAGTCTATTATAAATAGACTGATTTTTTGATTCTGTTTTACAATCTATAAAAAATGGATTTACTTTTGTAGTCAATTACCAATCTATATATTATAGATTGTATAGAGGGATTACCGGACCTATCTGATTTAGTGACTTTGAGTTGGTTTACATAATCTTATTATTGAAAGGCTGCTTATATGGAATTGAAAAATGAAGATAATATAGTACAGAATAATGGTATGAAACTTGTGGATAGAAGACTGAAATATAAGGCTCATCGTGTTAAAGTCTACGAGGATGAAATTGAAACTCCTGAGGGACAAAGGGTTTATTATGATTTTGTTGAAAATCGTAATGGTTCAGGAGTTCTTTTGGTTGATACGGATGGGAAATTGCTTTTTGTAAAACAATACAGAAACTGCGTCAACAGGATGGATATAGAGATACCTGCTGGTTGCGCTGAGCCTTCTGATTTTGATGGGTTTAATCTTGATTCCATGACCAGGGACCAGCTTTCTGATAGCTTTACGAGGGAGGATTTTGAATCTCCGGATAATCCTTTTTATAAATGTGCTGTTAGGGAGGCACAGGAGGAGACGGGACTTATCCCTGGTAAGCTTAAATTTGTCAATTATATAATTGGAGCTGTTGGTCTTTTTAGTGAAAGAACTGCTGTTTATATTGGGAGTGATCTTAAAAAGGGTAGTCTTAATATGGATGAGGATGAATATATAGATCTGGTGAGGCTTTCTTTGGATGAAGCCTTAGAACTTGTCAAAACTGGCAATATTAATGATAGTAAAACTATTTTGGCTATTTTTGCTTATAAGATATGTAAACCGTAAGGTTACTTGTAACAAATTTGTAAAAAAAATTTAAAATTTTATTTCCGCAATATTTAGTGCTTTACGTTATGTCATCCCACGTCATATTGTGAAAAAACGCTAAAATACTGGCTTTCGCCTTGTTTACCATAAAAAAAATTTGTTGATTTTATGTAAATTTATTACTATACTAAGAACACTGGCAAAGTAAGTATGAATAAATGTGGGGAAAGATATAGTGGAAAAAGAGATTGAAAAGTATATAAAATATCTGACTGACGTAAAAAAGAGTAGTCAGAATACAGTTCAATCCTATAGGCGTGATCTTGTGAAGATGATGAACTTTTTGCGGGAGAAAGGCTCGGATGATGTGGCATCAGTAACTGCAACTCAGCTAAGGGCGTATGTGCTTTATATGGAAGACGAAAAAATGAGCTCGGCAACTGTTTCTAGAAGTATTGCCAGCATCAGGTCTTTCTTTATATATCTTCTTGAAAAAGGGCTTATATATGGCAATCCTACTGAGGGACTTAAGCCCCCTAAAGTAGAAAAGAAGATTCCTGAGACGCTGAGTATTGAAGAGGTTAATTTGCTTCTTGATCAGCCTTCGGGTGATTCTCCTAAGGAGGTAAGGGATAAAGCAATGTTGGAACTGCTTTATGCAACTGGACTTAGGGTTTCTGAACTAATTTCACTTAAGGTTTCGGATCTTAATCTGTCTCTTGGCTATATTGAATGTCATGATCAGAGTAAGAGTCGTATAATACCTATAGAAAATGCTGCTAAGCATGCTCTTTCAAGGTATATAAATGAAATAAGACCTTCAATGTGTGGTTCGTCGGAATATCTTTTTACTAATGTAAAAGGGGAGATGATGTCGAGACAGGGATTCTGGAAGGTTCTTAAGTCCTATGCCAAGAAGGCTGGTATTGAAAAAGATATTACGCCTCATATGATAAGACATTCCTTTGCGACACATATGGTTAATAATGGTGCTGATTTGGTTAGTCTTCAGGAAATGCTGGGTCATTCGGATATTTCGACAACTCAGATTTATCTGAAGGGTCGTCCGGGAAAATTAAAAGAGGTTTATGATAAAGCTCATCCGAGAGCATAAGAGCCTGGGATGAGTTTTTTTGTGTAAGGAGGTAAGTTGTGGCTGGTTCAAGCTTTGGAAATATATTTAAGATAACTACATGGGGGGAGTCTCATGGTAAAGCGTTGGGAGTAACTGTTGATGGTTGTCCTGCCGGACTTGAAATAGATGAAGCTTTTATTCAGAGCTTTCTTGATAGAAGGAAGCCAGGTCAGTCTAGTTTTACCACTCAAAGATCTGAAAGTGATAGTGTAAAAATTCTTTCTGGTGTATTTGAAGGTAAAACAACAGGGTGTCCTATTACTATGATGGTTGAGAATACTTCTCAGATATCAAAGGATTATTCAAATATAGCTGATAAATATAGACCTGGTCATGCTGATTATACTTATGATATGAAGTATGGTTTCAGAGACTATAGGGGTGGAGGAAGAAGCTCTGGCAGAGAAACTATTGGAAGGGTTGCTGCTGGTGCTGTAGCTATAAAGCTTTTGAAGGAATTTGGTCTTGATATTTGTGCTTATGTCACTCAGATAGGTGATATTAAAATTGATAGAAATAAATTCGACAGGGATGAAATAAGCAGAAATCCTCTCTGTATGCCTGATAAGGATGCTTGTCAGAAGGCTTCAGAATACTTGAGGGGTCTTATGGAGGAGAAGGATTCAAGTGGTGCTCTTGTGGAATGTATAGCTAGAAATGTACCTGTGGGTATTGGAGATCCTGTTTTTGATAAATTGGATGCAAGACTTGCTTATGCAATAATGTCCATTGGTGCGGTAAAGGGAGTTGAGATTGGCGATGGTTTTGATGTTGTAACTTCAAAAGGCTCTCAGAATAATGATCAATTCATCAGTGGCATTTCCAAAAAAACTAATCATAGTGGTGGAATACTTGGTGGTATTTCGGATGGTAGTGATATCATTCTAAGGGCTGCTTTTAAGCCTACTCCTTCTATATATAAGAAACAAGAAACAGTAAATGATAAAGGACAGGAGATGGAGATAGAAATAAAGGGCAGACATGATCCTATAATTGCTCCTAGAGCTGTGGTGGTTGTGGAATCAATGGTTGCTATTACAATTTTAGATCTTATTTTACAAGGACTTGGAAGTAGGGTTGACAACCTAAAAGAATTGTTATAGAATAGCAAAGTCTTAAAGACATTTACCCCCTACTGTGTTTATGGACGACTCCGACCTGAACTCGGTTAAGGGCATATATTTAATAAGGAGGTAGTAAAGATGATTACTAGAGAGCAGAAAGCTGAACTTGCTGCAAAGTATGGCAAGGACGCTAATGACACAGGTTCACCTGAGGTACAGATCGCAATTCTTACAGCTAGAATTAATGATCTTAATGATCACTTCAAGGTACATCCAAATGACTATCATTCAAGAAGAGGTCTTCTGAAGATGGTTGGTCAGAGAAGAAACCTTCTTGCTTATCTTAAGGGCAAGGACATCGAGCGTTACAGAGCAATCATTCAGAAACTTGGTCTTAGAAAATAAGACATTAAAAGCGCACATTCATTTCGTGCGCTTTTTTATTTATTGTTAGTGGTTTAGTCAGGAAGGAAGTATATAGGCTGTGAAAGAAATTGATGGAAAAACAAAAGTTCTTGGGGTTATAGGAAATCCTATTGAGCATACATTGTCGCCTGTTATACATAATAGTTTGTGCCGGATTCTTGGTATAAATGCGGTGTATGTACCTATTCATGTTGAAAATAATATTGGTTCTGCAGTAAAAGGACTCTGTGCTGCTAAGGTTGCGGGGCTTAATATTACTGTGCCTTATAAGCAGGAGGTTATGGAAAATCTTGTGGAAATAGACCCTCTTGCTCAAAGGATTGGAGCTGTTAACACGCTTGTTCCTCATGAAGGTGGCTATAAAGGCTATAATACTGATATGCCTGGATTAAAAAGGGCTCTTGAGTCTAAAGGCATAAGTCTGGCTGGAAGAAAGGCTATTGTAATTGGTGCGGGCGGTGCTTCAAGGGCTGTTTGTATCATGCTTATGGATAATGGAGTAGATGAAATATACCTTCTTAATCGAAGCCTTGATAAAGCTCAGGCGATTGCGGCAGAGATACCGTGTGTTAAAGCTCTTGGTCTTGATGAATATGATAAAATTCCTTTCTATAATGCTGATGAAAAAAACTCCAGGTATATTATGTTCCAGTGTACATCTCTTGGTCTTAAACCGGGTGATAAGCTTGCGATAGAGGATGATGCTTTTTACAGACTGGCAGATTATGGATATGATCTTATTTATAATCCAGCAAATACTCCTTTTATAAATAAACTTAAGAGTATGAATATATCTTGTGATAATGGACTTTCCATGCTTCTTTATCAGGGGCTTATAGCATTTGAATACTGGTTTGATATAAAAATCAGTCAGGAGGTTTCGCAAAAGGTATATGATATTTTAAGGAGAAAGCTATATGGAGATAATATAGTTCTTGTTGGCTATATGGGTTCTGGTAAAACCAGTGTAGGTAAGGAGCTTTCTGAAAAATACAATATGAACTTTGTAGATACTGATGAGTATATTGTTAAGACACAGGCTAAATCTATTAATAAAATTTTTGAGGAATCTGGTGAGGCTGGGTTTAGGAAAATAGAAAGTGATAGTATTGCTTCCCTTTCTGGTCTTTGTAATACTGTTATATCAACAGGTGGCGGAGCTGTAATCAGTTCTGAAAATAGAGAAATGTTGAAGAAGCTTGGAAGAGTTGTGTATCTTAAGGCTGATACGGAAACTATTTTTAATAGGGTACGTCATGATGATCAGCGTCCTTTACTTAAATCGGAATCTGAAGAAGAACTAAAAAATAGAATAGAAAATATGCTTTCTGTAAGAAGAGCCTATTATGAAACTGCTGCTCATAAGGTGGTTGTTACTGATAATAGGGCCATTCTTGATATTGTAGAGGAAATTGCAGAAGAATTGTCAGAGTGATATATATTAGTATTCACTTTGGAAATAAAATATTGAAGAATAAACTTAATTATGGTAAACTTTTAAGGATTATGCGGGGTGAAAGGAATT
The DNA here is from genome assembly GCA_024696635.1 of Eubacterium sp. Lineage (GTDB taxonomy): Bacteria > Bacillota > Clostridia > Lachnospirales > Lachnospiraceae > Eubacterium_Q. The sequence continues at coordinate 24,278 of JAILGP010000223.1, forward strand.
TAAAATTTCCCTTTCTACCGAGACTGCTGAAAAGCCCTGATGATTCAGGTTTTTTCAGTTGTTTCGGAGCCCCGTAAAATCATACATTCATATAATAAAAGGAGAGACATTATGTACAAGAAGTATGAAATGGAGCTTGCTGGAAAGACTCTTCGCGTAGACGTAGACAGAGTTGGTAAGCAGGCAAACGGAGCTGTACTCATCCATTATGGTGATACAGTAGTGCTTTCAACAGCAACAGCATCAAAAGAGCCAAGGGATGGAATAGATTTCTTCCCACTTTCAGTTGAGTACAATGAAAAGATGTACGCAGTTGGAAAAATCCCTGGTGGATTCAATAAGAGAGAAGGCAAGGCTTCAGAAAACGCGGTTCTTACTTGTCGTGTAATTGACCGTCCTATGAGACCACTTTTCCCTAAGGATTTTAGAAATGATGTAACACTTGAAAGCTTAGTTCTTTCAGTTGATCCAGATTGCAGACCAGAGCTTACAGCTATGCTTGGTTCAGCAATTGCTACTTCAATTTCGGATATTCCATTTGATGGCCCATGTGCTACAACACAGGTTGGTCTTATCAATGATCATCTTGTATTTAACCCAAGTGCTGCTCAGCTTTCTGTATCAGATCTTAATCTTACAGTTGCTTCAACAAAGTATAAGGTTATCATGATTGAAGCAGGTGCAAATCAGGTTCCTGAAGAAAAGATGCTTGAGGCTATTTTTGAAGCCCATAAGGTTAACCAGAAGGTTATCGAGTTTATCGATAGAATCGTTGCTGATTGTGGTAAGGAAAAGTTTGCTTATAAGAGCTATGCGGTTCCTGAGGAGCTTTTTGAGGATATCAAGACTGTTATCCCTCCAGAAAAGATGGAAGAGGCTGTATTTACAGATGATAAGCAGACAAGAGAAAAGAATATTGACGCATTTAAGGAAATGCTTAAAGAAAGATATGCTGATAATGAAGAATGGCTTGCATTCCTGGGCGATGCTCTTTATCAGTATCAGAAGAAGACTGTACGTAAGATGATTCTTAGGGATCATAAGCGTCCGGATGGCAGAGCTCTGAATCAGATCAGACCTCTTGCAGCTGAAGTAGATATTATTCCTAGGGTTCATGGTTCTGCTATGTTTACTCGTGGACAAACTCAGATTTGTGATATTGTAACACTTGCGCCTCTTTCTGAGTCACAAAAGATTGATGGTCTTGATGATTACATTACAGAAAAGAGATATATGCATCATTATAACTTCCCTTCATATTCTGTTGGCGAAACAAAGGTAAGCCGTGGTCCGGGACGTCGTGAAATCGGACATGGAGCACTTGCTGAGAGAGCTCTTGTTCCTGTTCTTCCAGAGAAGGAAGATTTCCCATATGCTATTCGTGCCGTATCTGAAACATTTGAATCAAATGGATCAACATCAATGGGTTCAACATGTGCATCATGTATGTCTCTTATGGCTGCTGGTGTTCCTATTAAGGCTCCTGTTGCAGGAATAAGCTGCGGTCTTGTTACTGGTGAGACAGATGATGATTTCGTTCTTCTCACAGATATTCAGGGACTTGAGGATTTCTTCGGAGATATGGACTTCAAGGTTGCTGGTACAAAGGCTGGTATTACAGCTATACAGATGGATATTAAGATTCATGGTCTTACAGACGAGATAATAAAGGGTGCTATAGCTCGTACAAGAGAAGCAAGATTCTTCATTCTTGATGAGTGCATGCTTAAGGCTATCCCAGCTCCTAGAGAAGAAGTTAATGAGTACGCTCCAAAGATTAAGTTTATGTCTATCGATCCTGAGAAGATTGGTGAGGTTATTGGTCAGCGTGGTAAGACAATTAACTCTATTATTGAAGAGACTGGAGTTAAGATTGATATTGATGATGATGGAAATATCTCAATCTGTGGTACAGATAAAGAGGGTATTGATAAGGCTATATCAATCATTCATTCAATTATTGATCCTATTGAAGTTGGTAAGACTTATGAAGGTACTGTTGTAAGAATTATGCCATTTGGTGCATTTGTACAGCTTTCTCCTAATAAGGATGGTATGATTCATATATCAAAGCTTGATAGCAAGAGAGTTGAAAAGGTCGAAGATGTTGTAAATATTGGAGACAAGGTTCGCGTTAAGGTGCTTGAAGTGGACAGAATGGGCAAGATAAGTCTTTCACTTAAGGATGCTGAGTAATTTTAACTAAATCGGGGGTCGCTTTATGAATTATGGATTTTTTGACGACGTAAAGAAAGAATATGTTATTACAAGACCTGATACACCACAGCCATGGGCCAATTATCTTGGCTCGCCGGCTTACGGTGCTATCATTTCTAATAATGCTGGTGGATACAGCTTTGAAAAATCTGGTGCCAATGGAAGAATACTTAGATATGTATTCAATTCCTTTGATCAGCCTGGAAGATATATTTATCTTAAGGATGATGAAACAGGAGATTTCTGGTCAAACTCCTGGATGCCTGTTGGAAAACCTCTTGATACATTTAAGAGTGAAGTAAGACATGGTACTGCTTATACAAAGATTTGTTCTGAATATAGTGGTATTAAGACCGAGGCTCGTTACTATGTTCCTCTGGATAAGACTTATGAGGTTTGGAGTACAAAGGTAACTAATACTTCAGACAAAGAGAGAAGTCTTACTCTTACTGGTTATGCTGAATTTACTAATGAAGGAAATTATGAGCAGGATCAGGTAAATCTTCAATATACACTTTTTATTACTAGAACATATTTCATGGGTAATCGTATAAAGCAGGTTATAAATGAAAATGTAAATAAGTCCAGTGTTAATGGAAGTACAGTTGCATCTCGTTTCTTTGGAATGGCTGGTGCAGATGTTGCATCATATGCTGGTGATAAGGAATCATTCATTGGACCTTACAGAGATTATTCTAATCCGATTGGTGTTGAGTCAGGTGATCTTGGCGGTGGCCTTAATTATAATACAAACAGCTGTGGAGCCCTTTCAACAAAGATTAAGCTTGCTCCTGGTCAGTCTAAAACTATTTGCTATATAGTTGGACAAAAGAGTGATACGGAAGCGGATAGTATACTTGCTGAATATGCGGATGCGGAAGCTAAAACATGTAAGGATATGGAAGAGCTTATCAGCCACTGGCATGGAAAGCTTAATCATTTCCAGGTTAAGACTCCAACGCCAGAATTTGATTCTATGATCAATACATGGCATGCCTTTAACTGCTTTATGACATTTATCTGGTCAAGAGCTGCTTCTTTTGTATATTGTGGTCTTAGAAATGGTTATGGCTATAGAGATACTGTTCAGGATATTCAGGGTGTTATTCATCTTGATCCGGAAGCTGCTGCTAATCAGATCAGATTCATGTTAAGTGCTCAGGTTGATAACGGTGGTGGACTTCCACTTGTTAAATATACACATAATCCAGGTCATGAAAATTGTCCTGATGAAAATAATGAGAATTCAGCTTATGCTAAGGAAACGGGACATCCTGCTTATAGAGCGGATGATGCTCTCTGGTTATTCCCAACTGTTTATAAGTATATTGCAGAGTCAGGTAATCTTGCATTTGTTGATGAGGTAATTCCTTATGCAAATACAGATCAGGGTTCTGTTTATGATCACCTTAAGAGAGCTATTAATTTCTCGATGAAGAGACTTGGACCTCATGGAATGCCGGCGGGTCTTCATGCGGACTGGAATGACTGCCTTAGACTTGGAAAGCAGGGTGAGTCAACCTTTGTTGCCTTCCAGCTTTATTATGCATTTACAATTATTAAGAAATTTGCTGAGTATAAGAAGGATACAGACTACATAGCTTATATCGATGAAGAACAGGCAAAGCTTGCTAAGATTCTTGGGCAGGATTGCTGGAATGAAGATCGTTTTATCCGTGGTTATATGGAAAGCGGTCAGGTTATCGGTAATAGAGATGATATAGAAGCTAATATGTGGCTTAATCCTCAGAGCTGGTCTGTTATTTCTGGCCTTGCAAACAAGGATCAGGCTGAGAAGGCCCTTGATTCAGTTGAGAGACTTCTTAATACTGATTATGGTCTTATGCTTATGGGACCTGCTTACAAGGATCATGCTTTTGATGGAGCTCTTATGCTTCTCTTCAATGAGTCCACAAAGGAGAATGGTGGAATATTCTTACAACCTCAGGGTTGGATAATTCTTGCTGAAGCCCTTATGGGACATGGAGACAGGGCTTTCAAGTATTATATGGAAAGCTCACCTGCAGCTCAGAATGATAAGGTTGAGATAAGAAAGCTTGAGCCATATTGCTATGGACAGTTTACTGAGGGCAAGGCTAGTCCTTTCCATGGACGTTCACATGTTCATTGGCTTACAGGTACAGCTTCAACTGTAATGGTTGGTTCTGTAGAAGGTATTCTTGGTATGAGACCAGATTTCTATGGCTTAAAGATTGCTCCTTCTATTCCTAAGAAGTGGGACGAACTTACTATTTCAAAGGATTTTAGAGGAAAGCATCTTAATATAACAATTAAGAATCCTGGACAGGCAGAAAGTGGATTTAAGAGCATGACACTTAATGGTCAGGCTATGGATTCGAATTATATCCCGGCTGATAAGCTTGAGGCAGAGAATGATATAGTTCTTTATATATCATAGGCTGGGCTGCGATTTTATATATTTTGTAAATATTATTTTGTTTATTTAGCCGGACAAAGTGGCTGTCTTATTTATGGCCTTGCTTACTTTGTTCGGCAATAAACTGAGATGATGATTTAGAATAATAATCAAAATTATTATATAAATGGAGATGTTCTGAATTTAATGGCTACTAATAAAAATAGTACAACTAAAAAGAAAAGTTCTGGAACCGGTAAAGGTAGTGGAAGCTCTTCTTCAAAATCTTCTGCAAGAAAAACTGGAGGAAGAAGTACATCAAGCCGTTCTAGAAGTAATACTCAAAACAGGACTCAAAGTAAGAATACTAAGGCATATGAGAAACAGCGTCAGTTAGAGAGGGAAGAGGCTATGACACCTCCAGAGACAAGACGCGAATTATATGCCATTATTTCTTTTGCTGTTAATTTGCTGCTTATGCTTGGTACTTTTGGGCTTTGTGGTAAGGTGGGGAGCGCTGTAAGCGGTTTCTTTTTTGGTGTATTTGGTTCAACATTTTATGTCTTACCTATAGCATTTTTCATAGGTTTTTGCTTTCTTATGGCTAATGGCCCTAAGCCAAAGCTTATGAAAAAGATTATATGGGCGTTTGTTTTCTCTATGTGTATCGGATTTATTATACAGCTTATTGTTGGTACTTCTGATATGGGAATAAAGGAACTATATTTTGATGGATATAGTGATCATCGGGGCGGTGGAATACTCTTTGGCGGTATCATCGTACTTATCGCAAAGTTTATAAGTAGAGTAGGTGCGGTGATAGTGTCTCTTATTTTGCTTATTATTTCCGTGGTGGAGCTTACTGGAATCAGACCTACTCTTATTTTAAAGAAGGCCTTTGATTTTAGATTTGATCAGGGCTATCACACATATGATGATGACGATGATGATGATTCAAATATTTACGATGACGATGATCCTTATGATCAGGATCTGCTTCTTACAAAGCTAAAAAATAAAGGTATGCTTCAGGACTTAAGAGTTCTTGATGAAAATGGTAAAACAGCTTCTTCTAAGAGAAAATCTAAGGGTAAGTCTAGAAAGAATAAAATTGTTCCTGAGGAAGAAATTCATGAATTGATTCCTGAGGTGGATATTTCTTCCACGAAGACGGCTACTCCTGTAAAATATCTTCCTGAGGCTGAGAGTCAGATTGCTATGCCTCTTAAGGATAGAAGTGGAAAGGGTATAATAGCTGAGGATCCTGGACAGAGACAGACTGTAAAGGCTTCGAGAGAAAGAGGGGGAAAATCTCTTGATAAATATAGCGGTAATGAGTATAAGCCTAGAGATTTCTTTGAACTTGAACCTGATTCCAGTACCTATGATGATCCTCTTGGAAGTGACATACAATATAATGATGATAATGGAACGGTTATTCCTGGATATAAGGGACCTGCAACAAGACGTAGAAAAGACCAGAATTTAGAAAATTCAAATTTAACAAATCAGGTAGACTATGGTTTACTTGATCAGGCTTATGAGAATTCTTTTGGTAATACTTCGGATGATTCTCTTTCTGGTATTGAAATGAGTGGTATTCCTGTAAATCAGGATCAGCCTTATGTAAGTCCTGAACCTGCTCCTTTTCCTGAACCTGCTCCTTTTAAGGAAGAAACTAAAAAAACTAAAACTTCTTCTAATCAGGAAATTCCTTCTTACAAGGGTGCATCTAATTCTTCTTCTGCTAATAGTGGGGCTAAGGTTGAAAAAAGACCTTCTTCAAGTCCTGTCCCTGATGAAGAGAAGGTTACTCGTGAGGATAAACTTAAAGCAACCCAGGAAATTGAAAATACAATTGAAAATACAATTGAAAATACAGAGGCTGTTGAGCGTAAATATGTTTTCCCGCCTGTGAATCTTCTTAAGTCCGGAGGTAGATATTCCTATGACAGAACGGGAGATTCTTCTGTGAGACAAACTGGTATTAAGCTGAAGCAGGCTCTGGAAAGCTTTGGAGTTAATGTAACTATTACGAATTTTAGTGTAGGTCCATCTATAACTAGATATGAGCTTCAACCAGAACAGGGAGTAAGAGTCAATAAGATTCTCAGCCTTGAAAATGATATAAAGATGGCGCTTGCAGCTACGGATATTCGTATTGAGGCACCTATACCAGGTAAGGCAGCTGTAGGTATTGAAATTCCTAATAAAGAAAGCCAGATGGTTTATTTTAGAGATCTTATTGATAATGATCTTTTTAGGGAATTTAAATCTAATGTGGTTTTTGCTGTTGGTAAGGATATAAGTGGACAGATAATAATGAGCGATATTGCTAAGATGCCTCATCTTCTTGTGGCAGGTGCAACAGGTTCTGGTAAATCTGTTTGTATTAATACGCTTATTATGAGTATTCTCTATAAGGCTTCACCTAAGGATGTAAAGCTTATAATGATAGATCCAAAACAGGTTGAGCTTACATCTTATAATGGTATACCTCATCTTCTTATTCCGGTAGTTGTTGATCCTAAAAAGGCTGCTGGAGCTCTTAATTGGGCCGTAGATGAGATGACAAAGCGTTATCAACTTTTTTCTAATTATAATGTAAGAAATCTTGAAGGTTTTAATAGAAAGGTTGAAAATCAGGGACCTAACGAAGATCCTCAGTTTAAACATATGCCTCAGATTATTGTTATTGTTGATGAGCTTGCTGATCTTATGATGGTTGCTCATAAAGAGGTTGAGGATAGTATAGTCAGACTTTCGCAGCTTGCTCGTGCAGCAGGAATACATCTTGTAATTGCGACTCAGAGGCCGTCTGTAGATGTTATCACTGGTCTTATAAAGGCAAATGTACCTTCAAGAATTGCATTTTCAGTTTCATCTGGTACAGATTCAAGAACTATTATAGACATGATAGGTGCTGAAAAACTTCTTGGTAAGGGTGATATGCTTTTCTATCCGGCAGGATTCTCAAAGCCTGTCAGGGTACAGGGTGCTTTTATAAGTGATGAAGAAGTAGAAAGGGTAGTTGATTTCATTAAAGAACATTACGGTGAAACTACTTATGATTCTGGAATCAGTGATTCTATTAATACTTCAAATGTCGGCGGTGGTTCATCTGATTCAGGTTCAGATGGGGAAAATCGTTATGATGAATTGTTTGAGGATGCTGCCCGTTCTATTATAGAAAAGGATAAAGCTTCCATTGGATATATTCAGAGAATGCATAGGATTGGTTTTAATCGTGCCGCCAGAATTATGGATCAGCTTGAAGAATTTGGTGTAGTTGGTCCTGAAGAAGGTACCAAACCAAGAAAGGTGCTTATGTCTATGACGGAATTTGAAGAAAGACTTGATTCTATGTCATAGCCATATTTGATGTGATATTATTTAATGTAATCGTATTATGTTATTAACTATCATGATAAATCTATTAATATAGAGTGGGTTATTTATCATGATTGTTTTATAAAATTGGTAACCTATTAATCCCTTTATTTATATCATAGGAGGATGGATTTCATGAAAACTGATATTGAAATCGCACAAGATGCAAAGCTTAAGGACATTAGAGAGGTTGCTTCCAAAATTGGTGCAACAGAAGACGACATTGAAATGTATGGTCGTTCAATGGCGAAGATAAGCGACAGCTATATAGAAAAGCTTGAAAGTGATTCTTCCATTAAGGATGGAAAACTGGTGCTTGTTACTGCTATCAATCCAACACCTGCCGGTGAAGGCAAAACTACTGTTACTCTTGGACTTAATGATGCTCTTAATAAAATGGGCAAGAATTCTGTTGTTGCCATGCGTGAGCCATCTCTTGGACCATGTTTTGGTATAAAGGGTGGAGCTGCTGGTGGCGGCTATGCACAGGCCGTTCCTATGGATAAGCTTAATCTTCATTTTACTGGTGATTTTCATGCTATAACATCAGCTAATAATCTTATGTGTGCTATGCTTGATAATCATCTTCTTCAGGGTAATGAACTTCGTATAGACCCTAAGAGAGTTGTAGTTAAGAGATGTCTTGATATGAATGACAGGGCTCTGAGAAATATTACTGTTGGTCTTGGTAAGAGACTTGATGGTGTAGTAAGAGAGGATCATTTCTGTATCACTGTTGCGACTGAAGTTATGGCTATTCTTTGTCTTGCCGAGAATCTTCAGGATCTTAAGGATCGTTTAGGAAGAATAATTGTTGCATATAATTATGATAATGAGCCTGTAACAGCTGCTGATCTTAAATGTGTTGGAGCTATGGCGGTGCTTCTTAAGGATGCTATAAGACCTAACCTGATTCAGTCTCTTGAGAATAACCCTGTATTTGTACATGGTGGTCCATTTGCTAATATTGCTCATGGATGTAATTCAGTAAGGGCAACAAAGATTGCTATGAAGGTTGCTGATTATGTTATCACAGAGGCCGGTTTTGGAGCTGATCTTGGTGCTCAGAAGTTCCTTGATATTAAATGCCGTATGGCAGGTATCAAGCCTGATGCGGTAGTTCTCGTGGCTACAGCTAGAGCTCTTAAGTATAATGGCGGAGTTCCTAAAAATGAACTTTCAAATGAAAATGTAGAAGCTCTTAATAAAGGTATTGTTAATCTTGGAAAGCATATTGAAAATCTTAAGAAATATAATGTTCCTGTTGTTGTTACAATAAATAAGTTTGTTGCTGATACAGATGCTGAAATTGAAGCGATTAAGAATTTTGTAAATGACAAGGGCTGCCGTTTTGCTGTATCTGAAGTATGGGCAAAGGGTGGAGAAGGTGGTCAGGATCTGGCTCTTCAGGTTCTTGATGCTATTGAAGAGGGATCTCCTGAATTTAAGTTCCTTTATAATGATGAACTTAGTCTTAAAGAAAAAATCGAAACTATATCTCGCGAGATTTATGGTGCTGATGGTGTTGATTATAGTCAGGAGGCAACTAATGCACTTAAGCGTATAGAATCTCTTGGATTTGGAAATATGCCTGTATGTATGGCAAAGACACAGTATAGTCTTTCTGATGATCAGAAGCTTCTTGGAAGACCTGAGGGCTTTAAGGTTAATATCAGAGAGGTTTATGTATCTGCTGGTGCGGGATTTGTTGTAGCTATTGCTGGTCAGATAATGACTATGCCTGGACTTCCTAAGTCACCAGCGGCTGAAAGAATTGATGTTCTTGATGATGGAGAGATTGTTGGTCTCTTCTAAAAAAACTTCTGTTTTTTAGGAGATATAATAATATGGAGTTATTTCTAGGTGTCGGAATGATATACCGGCACCTAGATTGTTGATTTTTATAAAATATATAATTCGAAATAAAAATGGAGAAAAAAATGGCTGAAATAATTGACGGAAAAAAGATATCCCAAGACCTTAAGGATGAGGTTAAGGTTAAGGTTGCAGGTCTTAAAGAAGAAGGTGTGGAGGTGTGTCTTGCTGTAATTCTTGTGGGAAATGATCCTGCATCTACAGTATATGTTGGAAATAAGAAGAAGGCCTGTGAATATACAGGAATTAAGTCAAAATCCTATGAGCTTCCGGAGGATACAAAGGAAGAGGATTTACTTAATCTTATTGATGAACTTAATAATGATAAAGGTGTTAATGGTATTCTTGTTCAGCTTCCATTACCTAAGCATATTGATGAGGATAAGGTTATAAGAAGAATCAGTCCTGATAAGGATGTGGATGGCTTCCATCCTGAAAGTGTTGGAAGACTTAGTATTGGTGTTAAGGGATTTGTATCCTGTACACCTGCCGGAGTGATAGAACTTCTTAAGAGAAGTAATACTAAGCTTGATGGTGCTAACGTTGTAGTGGTTGGAAGAAGTAATATTGTAGGTAAGCCTATGGCTATGCTGCTGCTTCGTGAAAATGCCACAGTAACCATATGTCATTCTCATACAAAAAATTTACAGTCTATTTGTAGGGCTGCAGATGTTCTGGTGGTCGCAATTGGTCAGCCTAAATTTATTGATGATTCCTATATTAAGGAAGGTGCTACTGTAATTGATGTAGGAATTCATAGAATCGAGGGAACTAAGAAGCTTTGCGGAGATGTTGACTATGAGAAGGCATTTCCTCTTGCAGGAAAAATTACTCCTGTTCCTGGCGGTGTAGGACCTATGACTATTGCTGAGCTTGTAAATAATTGTTACGAAGCTGCAATAATGCAGAGATAGGAAATAATATTTATGTATAATGTTTGTCTTGTAAGCCTTGGTTGTGATAAGAATACAGCTGATAGCGAGAGGATGCTTGGGCTTATTGATAATGCAGGTTATAATCTGGTCTATGATATAGAGGATGCGGATATAGCCATAGTAAATACCTGTGCTTTTATCCAATCGGCTACTGAGGAGAGTATTGCTAAACTTTTTGAACTTGCCCAATATAAGGAAACACGGCTTAAATATCTTATTTGTACTGGCTGTATGGCTCAGCGTTATAAGGATGAAATTGAGGCTGATATTCCTGAGGTTGATGCCTTTGTGGGTACTATGAGTCTTGATTCTATTGTAGAGGTTATTGATTCTCTTATTAAAAATGATAAGAAGGTCATGAGCTTTAAGGAACTTGACAGTCCATATCCTGATAGGACTAAAATAACAAGGATTACAACAGAAAGACCTTATATGGAATATCTTAAAATTGCAGATGGTTGTGATAAGAGATGTACTTATTGTGCTATTCCGTATTTTAAGGGCAGATATAAGAGTGTACCTATGGAGGCTGTACTTGAAGAGGCTAAGGTTCTTGCTGATTCGGGTGTTAAAGAGCTAATACTTGTTGCTCAGGAAACCACCTGCTATGGTCTTGATATATATGGTGAGAAAAGACTTCATATTCTTCTCAAAGAGCTTTCTAAGATAGATGGCATAGAATGGATAAGACTTTTGTATGCATATCCGGAAGAAATATATGATGACCTTATAGAAGAAATAGCAACTAATCCTAAGGTTCTTCATTATATTGATATGCCTATTCAACATACAGAGGATAAGATTCTTAGAAAAATGGGAAGGCGTATTGATAAAAAGGGAATAAGAAGGGTTGTAAATAAACTCAGGAAAAGAATTCCGGATATGGTTATTCGTACTACAATTATTACTGGATTTCCGGGTGAAAGTGATGAAGATATGGAGGGACTTATTCAGGAATTGCTTGATCTAAGATTTGATCATCTTGGCTGTTTTTCTTATTCGCCGGAAGAGGGAACTCCTGCTGCTTTATTTGATGATCAGGTGGATGACCAGACTAAAGAACAGAGGCTTGAGGATATAATGTTGACGCAGCAGGATATTTCTGCTGAACTTCTTGCAAATCGTATTGGACAAGAAATGGATGTTATTATAGAAGGATATCTTCCTGATGATGATGTTTATGTGGGAAGAACTTATATGGATGCGCCTGATATAGATGGACTTGTATTTATAGATACAGACAGAGAACTTATATCTGGCCAGATTGTAAGGGTTAAAATTAGCGATTCTGATGTTTATGATCTGGAAGGCAATCTATTATAAATTCAAAATATAATTCAAGAAATTAATTAGTAATACAAAAATTAATAATATAAAAATTAATAATATAAAAATTAACTAGTAATATAACTGATAATCAGTAATATGATTATTGATTACAAATATTGAATAGTAGAAGGACAATAATATGAATCTGCCAAATAAAATAACAATTTTCAGAGTAATACTAATACCATTTTTCCTTTTGTGTTTATATTTTCCGCAAATTCCGGGAAATAAGTGGATTGCGCTTGCTATTTTTATAGTTGCTTCACTTTCAGATATGGTAGATGGAAAAATCGCAAGAAAATATAATCTGGTAACGGATTTTGGAAAGTTTATGGACCCTCTTGCGGATAAGTTGCTTGTTGCTGCTGCTATGATAGCTCTGATAGAGCTTGATAGGATACCAGCCTGGATTGTAATTGTTATTATTTCAAGAGAATTTATTATAAGTGGTTTTAGACTTATTGCTGCTGATAATGGAATTGTAATAGCAGCAGGATGGTGGGGGAAGGTAAAGACTGCTGTTACTATGGTTATGCTTTCGGTTCTTATACCTGACCTTTCAACATATTTTCCTGATGCGGCTACAGCTATTCATGTTTTTGAACAGATACTTATTTATGCCTCACTTATACTTACAGTGATTTCACTTATTGATTATCTTATGAAGAATAAAAATGTTATAAAGACATATAAGTAAATTCTTGTATTTTTTTATCCTGTAATATTTTTTTATGGGGATAGGTTTATTGTGATGAATTATTGTAAATATCTAAAGTTGATAAGGGCAATATACAAAAAAACATTTTGATATGTCGAAATAATAACTTGAATAAAATCAGTATTACTTTTATAATAGATGAGTTGAAATTTTTTTTCAGAGTCTTATTTATAAAGTTCTACTGAAAATTATAGAAAATAAATTTAATGGAGGAGAAGTTAGATGAGCGACAAGCTTACAATGTCAGCAAGTGAGAGAATAGCGGCCTTACTTGATGGCTCAAGTTTTGTTGAGGTCGGTTCTATGGTTAAAGACCGTGCAACAGATTTCAACTTAAACCCTCTCGATGTATCCGGAGACGGTGTTATAACCGGTTATGGACAGATCGACGGTAGACTGGTTTATGTATATAGCCAGGATGCCAGCCTTGCCGGAGGTGCTATCGGCGAAATGCATGCCAAGAAGATATCAAATATCTATTCTATGGCTATGAAAATGGGTGCTCCTGTTATTGGTCTTATCGACTGTGCAGGTTTCAGACTTAAGGAGGCTACTGATAGCCTTCATAGCTTTGGTGCTCTTTACAAGAAGAGTGTTATGGCTTCTGGTCTTATCCCTCAGATTACAGCTGTCTTTGGAAATTCCGGTGGTGGAATGACACTTTTCACAGCTCTTTCCGATTTTAATTTTGTTGTTAAGGGAGCTTCATATTATACTAATACTCCTGATTCAATAAAGGATAAGAATGGTGAAAAAGCAGATACATCTTCTGCTGAATTTGTAGAGAAGAATACATCACTTGTGGACAAAGTTTGCCAAAGTGATATGGAGGCTATTTCTGAAATAAGAAATCTTATTGCTTTCCTTCCATCTAATAATGATGATTTTATTGATGGAAAGACTGAGGATGATCTTAACAGAACCATTCCTGGTATTGAGGCTTTTGTTGATGATTCAAAGAAGATTATCGAAAATATAGCAGATGACTATATTTATAATGAAGTAAAGGCGGCTTATGGTGAAGATATAACAACAGGTTTCATAAGACTTGGTGGTTATACAGTTGCTGTAGTAGCTAATCAGAATAAGAAGATGAGTGCAAAGGGAGCTTCTAAGGCGGCTTCATTTGTAAATTTTGCTGATGCATTTAATATTCCTGTGCTTACAATCACAAATGTTTCAGGTATAGAAAATACTCTTGAAAATGAGATTGCAATCGGTCAGGAATCAGCAAAACTTGTTTCTGCATTTGCTAATGCAACAGTTCCAAAGGTAGACCTTATTACTGGAGATGCTTTTGGTTCTGCTTACGTAATGATGAATTCAAAATCACTTGGATCTGATATTGTTTATGCATGGCCTTCAGCTAAGGCTGGTCTTATGGATCCTAAGAAGGCAGCTGAGATTCTTTTCTCTGAAGATATTGAAAATACAAGTGAAAAGGTTGACGCTATTAAGGCTGGAGAAGAAAAACTTATTAATTCTCAAAATGGTGCAGCTGCACTTGCTGGTAGGGGATATGTTGATGACGTTATTGAACCTGATGCAACTAGAAAGAGAATTATTGCGGCATTTGATATGCTTGCAACCAAGAGAGAGGACAGGCCTATCAAGAAACATATTTCTTTCTAATATGTAAGAAGGCCCGTGTTTAGGAGGATTTAATGAAAAGAAAAATAAAATTATGGCTCCTGCCTCTCCTTGTGGTTTGTATGCTTGTTTCTATTACTGGATGCGGTAAAGAGAAGTCTCTTAACTTTGAAGTTAATGAAGCAATCATGCAGCAATATACGGAAAGTATAATTGAGCAGTATAGAGATACAAGTGATGTAGAGCAGGATTATTATCTTAATGGCGAGGATGAGCTGGCTAAATCAGCGGTTTCAGGATTTCTTGCTGCACAGACAACAGATAATGTTGGTAATTTTTTGAAATTAGCAGATGGCGAAGGCTCTGTTACATTTTCAAATGGTGCTGATGGAAAGGTTCTTTGCTCACGTATCTTAGATTATGATCGAAGAGACGTAAAGGTAACTGTTTCATTTTCACCTAATCGCAAATATGAAATTGACAAGAATGATTTTTATAACTATATAAGTGAAGAAGCAGCTAATAACGGAATGGATGCAGCTACTTATGTTATGCAGGGTATCGCTCCTTATGTAGAAGCTGATTCAGGTGTTGATTTTTCGACTATGGATTCATTCCTTGATTCCTATCTTGCGCTTAATGGAAATTATCCTTATATAGCTGAGGAATGTGAAGTAAGTGCAGTTTACTCTAAGTCAGAGCTTATGAGTCAGGCTGGTAAAAATACAGCTATTGGTATGGCAGTTGTATTCTGTGTACTTATATTCATATCATTTGTTATCAGTCTTCTTAAGTATCTTCCACTTCTTTTTGATGCAGATATTCGTAAACAGAATGCTGAAAAGAAGAAAAAACAGGAAGAGGAAAAGACTCGTACTGAGCAGATGATTATTGGTAATTCAGAAAAGGCATCTGCTAGTGCTGCACCTGCTGTTTCTGCACCTGCAAAGTCCTCTGCTGATGATGAGAATTTGATTAATGATGCAGAACTTGTTGCTGTAATCACAGCTGCTATATATGCGGCTACTGGTAGTCAGGTTCGTGGACCTGCCTATACATTCAGTAATGATAAGCTGGTTGTTAGATCTATTAGAAGAGCAAGAAAATAGTAATTATATATATTTAGACCATATTTGGAGGATAAAAATGAAAAATTATAAGATTACAGTAAATGGAACTGTTTATGATGTAGCAGTTGAAGAAGTTGGCGCTGGCGCAGCTACTTCAGCTCCTGTTAGTGCTCCTGTAGCAGCTGCTCCAGCTGCAGCACCTGCACCTGCTCCTGCAGCAGCACCTGCTCCTGCAGCAAGTGGCGCAAAGGGTAGTATTGTTGTTTCTGCACCTATGCCTGGTAAGATTCTTGGTGTAAAGACTGAGGCTGGAAAGGCTGTAAAGAAGGGCGAAGTTCTCATGGTTCTTGAAGCTATGAAGATGGAAAATGAAATTGTTGCCCCTGAGGATGGAACAGTAGCAACTGTTGAAGCAACAGTTGGTGCTCAGGTTGAGTCTGGTGATACACTTGTAACACTCAACTAGTTTTGATTAAAAAATCCTTAGGAGGAAGTTCATTAAAATGAAAGAGATTATATTAAACCTTGCCAGTCAGACAGGTTTTGCAACTCTTGATTACAAGAACTACATAATGATACTCGTAGCATTTCTCTTTATGTATCTTGCAATAGCCAAAGGGTTCGAGCCTCTTTTGCTGGTTCCAATATCATTTGGTATGTTCCTGGTTAATATGTTCCCTAGTATAATTGAAGAAGGCGGACTGCTTCACTATTTCTATAAACTTGATGAGTGGTCTATTCTTCCATCACTTATATTCATGGGAGTTGGTGCCATGACGGATTTTGGTCCGCTGATAGCCTACCCTCCAAGCTTTATTCTTGGTGCGGCTGCTCAGTTTGGTATTTATGGAGCATATTTCCTTGCTATAGCTCTTGGTTTCTCAGGAAAGGAAGCAGCAGCTATATCAATTATCGGTGGTGCTGATGGTCCTACATCTATTTTCCTTGCTGGTAAGCTTGGAATGGGTGATACTCTTCTTGGACCTATTGCTGTTGCTGCATATTCATATATGTCACTTGTACCTGTTATTCAGCCACCATTTATGAAACTGTTTACAACAAAGAAGGAAAGACTTATCCGTATGCCTCAGCTTCGTAAGGTTACAAAGCTTGAGAAGATAGTTTTCCCTATAATAGTTACATTAGTTGTAGTTATGATTCTTCCTACAACAGCACCTCTTGTAGGTATGCTTATGCTTGGAAATCTTTTCAGAGAATCAGGTGTTGTTAAGCAGCTTACAGAAACTGCTTCAAATGCAATGATGTACATCGTTGTTATTATGCTTGGTACATCTGTTGGTGCTACAACAAGTGCTGAAGCATTCCTTCAGTTTACAACAATTAAGATTGTCCTTCTTGGACTTGTAGCATTTATTCTTGGTACCACCATGGGTGTTCTGTTTGGAAAGCTTATGTGTCTTGTTACCAAAGGAAAAGTCAATCCGCTTATTGGTTCAGCCGGTGTTTCTGCTGTTCCAATGGCAGCCCGTGTATCTCAGAAGGTTGCAGCAGAGTATGATCCTACAAACTTCCTTCTTATGAATGCTATGGGACCTAACGTTGCCGGAGTTATAGGAACTGCTGTAGCAGCCGGTACATTTATGGCTATATTTAATGTGCATTAACCATTAAGGATACTATTCTAAATTATTACAGAAAGGATACAATACTATGTCAGAAATAAAGAAGCTTGGCATAACTGAAACAGTGCTCCGTGATGCACATCAGTCACTTATTGCAACTCGTATGCCAACCGAAGAAATGCTTCCAATTATAGATAAGATGGACCAGGTTGGTTATCATTCAGTAGAGTGTTGGGGCGGAGCTACATTTGACTCATGCCTTAGATTCCTCAAAGAGGATCCATGGGACAGACTTCGTAAGCTTAAGGCAGGATTTAAGAACACAAAACTTCAGATGCTTTTCAGAGGTCAGAATATTCTTGGTTACAGACCTTAC
The DNA here is from genome assembly GCA_024696635.1 of Eubacterium sp. GTDB lineage: Bacteria > Bacillota > Clostridia > Lachnospirales > Lachnospiraceae > Eubacterium_Q. The sequence continues at coordinate 41,738 of JAILGP010000223.1, forward strand.
GCTGATGATGTTGTTGAATATTTTGTACAGAAGTCTATTGCAAATGGTATAGATATCATTCGTATATTTGACTGTCTTAATGATCTTCGTAATCTTGAAACAGCTGTTAAGGCAACAAATAAAGAGGGTGGACACGCTCAGATAGCTCTTTCTTATACTCTTGGTGATGCTTATACACTTGAATATTGGAAGGATACAGCTAGACGTATCGAAGAAATGGGTGCAGATTCAATTTGTATCAAGGATATGTCAGGACTTTTAGTTCCATATGAGGCAGAGAGACTTGTTAAGGCTCTTAAGGAAGGTTCAAGTCTTCCTGTACAGCTTCATACACATTATACATCTGGTGTTGCTTCGATGACTTATCTTAAGGCTGCTGAGGCTGGTGTTGATGTTATTGATACAGCTATTTCACCATTTGCCCTTGGAACATCTCAGCCTGCTACAGAAGTTATGGTTGAAACCTTTAAGGGTACAGATAGGGATACTGGTCTTGATCAGGGTCTTCTTGCTGAAATCGCTGAGTACTTTAGACCATACAGAGAGGAATGCCTTGAAAGTGGTCTTATGAGTACAAAGATTCTTGGTGTTAATATTAAGACACTTCTTTACCAGGTACCTGGTGGAATGCTTTCAAACCTTGTTTCACAGCTTAAGGAGGCAAAGCAGGATGATAAGCTTCAGGAGGTTCTTGAAGAGGTTCCAAGAGTTCGTAAAGATTTTGGCGAACCACCACTTGTTACACCTTCATCACAGATCGTTGGTACACAGGCTGTGCTTAACGTATTAATGGGTGAAAGATATAAGATGATTACTAAAGAGTCTAAGGATCTTCTTTCAGGTAAGTATGGTCAGACAATTAAACCATTTAATCCTGAAGTTCAGAAGAAGGCTATTGGTGATACAGTTCCAATTACTCATAGACCAGCTGATGACATCGAGCCGGAACTTGATAAGCTGAGAAAAGAAATTGAACAGTATAGCCAGCAGGATGAAGATGTTCTTTCTTATGCATTATTCCCACAGGTTGCAAAGGATTTCTTTGAATATAGAAATGCACAGCAGACTGGAGTTGATATGTCTAAGGCTGATAAGGTAAATAAAACTTATCCTGCATAATCTTCTTATTAGAATTTAAATTAAATTAGGACGGGGTCTCTTTAATATATGAGATTATCCGTCCTATTTTATTGCCTTGATATTATATAAGTTTACTGAAATTTACTTCTGGTCTTTATATAGAAAAAAATTGTGTTAAAATATTAAAGTGATTTCATTATTGATAGCTGTGTTTAAGAAGCTTGATTGGTGAATCCTGGTTGAAAAATGATCAATTAGTGAAACTGATTTGTAAGGATAGCTGAAATAATATTCCTTATAAATTATCGTTTAAAAATATGTTTTTAAATGATTTAGAACAGAATCTAAAAAAAGATTGAAAAGTGGATTAAATATGAAGAAAAAAATGATAGTAATCGGCGGCGGTGCAGCAGGCATGATGACAGCAATTAAGGCTTCCGATAAATATGAGGTTACTATAATTGAGAAGAATGAAAAGTGTGGGAAGAAGCTTTTTATTACAGGTAAGGGTAGATGCAATGTTACAAATGCATCTGATGAGGAAACATTTCTAAGAAATGTTGTAACCAATCCTAAGTTCCTGTATAGTTCCATATATTCCTATAACCAGTCTCAGCTTATGGCTGATATTGAAGCCTGGGGAACCAAACTTAAGGTGGAAAGAGGAGATAGAGTATTTCCTGTAAGTGATCATTCCTCAGATATAATTAAAGCATTTACTTCGGAGCTTGCAAGAAGGAGAGTCAAGATTATTTATAATACAAGTGTTAAGCAAATAATCTGTCGTCCTGTAGAAGCTGAGGATATTACATCGGAAAAAAAATCCGCCTATGAGAAAGAAGCTGTTGGACTTGTTTTGTCAGGTGGAAAGCGAATGATGGCTGATGTGATTGTCCTTACTACCGGAGGCAGGTCTTATCCTTTAACGGGATCGTTAGGAGAAGGCTATGACATGGTAAAAGAGCTTGGTATAGAGGTTGTTATGCCAAGACCTGCCCTTGTTCCTCTGGTTACTAAGGAGACCTTTGTAAAAGAAATTATGGGGCTTTCCCTTAAGAATGTATCTATAAAGCTTATTGCTGGAAAGAATGAATATAAGGGGCTAAAAAAGGATAAAATTCTTTATCAGGAAATGGGAGAAATGCTATTTACTCATTTTGGTGTTAGTGGTCCTTTATGTTTATCTGCTTCCTCTTATGTAAGCAATTTTATTGCTGGACAATGTGAAAAGGATCAAGAGCTTAAAGATTTATTTAATAAAAGCAGAAGCTTTAAGCCTATAATTTTATCCATTGATTTAAAACCAGCTCTTTCTGAAGAGGTTCTTGATAAAAGAATTTTAAGGGATTTTGAAGAATTTTCTAACAGGGAGCTTCAAAATGCACTTGTGAAGCTTCTTCCTAAATCTATTATTCCATTTGTTATTGAAATGAGTGGGGTAAGTCCTTGTAAAAAGGCCAGTGATATAAGCTTGGAGGAAAGAAAAAGACTTCTTGCTGCTTTAAAGGATTTCAGACTTACTGTAAATGGACTAAGAGGTTTTGAAGAAGCTATAATTACAGGTGGGGGTATATCTGTAAAAGAAATAAATCCTCAGAATATGGAACTTAAAAAGGTCAAAAATCTTCGTGTGGCTGGAGAGATAATTGATGTAGATGCTCTTACTGGTGGGTTTAATCTTCAGATAGCATGGTCTACGGCCTATATGGCGGCAGAGTAAAATATTTTTACCATATGCTTAAGTGGTTGATATTTGAATACTTGATATGTTAAAATAAAACTTGTTTTGTAGTGTGGATTTGATGGGAAAATTAAGATGAATCTGCACGGATAAAACATGAAGTTTATATTATTGGAGGACATAATGAATATAGCGATTGACGGACCTGCCGGTGCAGGAAAAAGTACTATAGCAAGACTAGCTGCTAAGGAACTTGGTTTTATATATGTTGATACAGGAGCTATGTACAGGGCTCTTGCTCTTTATCTTCTTGATTCTCATACTAATGTGGATGATGATGCAGAACTTCGTTCGTCTCTTGAAAATGTCCATATAAATATTGTGTATGAAGCTGGCGTACAGCATGTTTTTGTTGATCTTCAGGATGTTTCAACTGAAATCAGAAGTGAGAAGGTTGGGAATATGGCATCAACAACATCTGCACTTGCTCCAGTAAGAGAAAAGCTTCTTGATCTTCAGAGAGATATTGCTAAGAAGAATGATGTTATAATGGATGGACGTGATATAGGAACTAATATTCTTCCTGATGCTGAACTTAAGATTTATCTTACGGCATCTGTTGATGTACGTGCAAAGAGAAGATATGATGAACTGGTACTTCATGGTGAAGCTCCTGATCTCGAGACAATAAAGAAGGGTATTGAAACCAGAGATTATCAGGATATGAACAGAGCTCTTTCACCACTAAAACAGGCGGAGGATGCTATTCTTATTGATTCTTCAGATATGTCGATAGAAGAGGTTGTTAATAAGATAGTTGATCTTGCTAATAATATTAAATAAAAATAATAAAAATTTCAGGTAAAAAAATGCAAGTAATTCTAGCGGAAAAAGCCGGATTTTGTTTTGGAGTTAAGAGAGCTGTGGATATGGCTTTTGAAGAATCTGAGAATAAATCTGGAAAGGTTTATACATATGGTCCCATTATTCATAATGAGGAAGTGACTAAAAAGCTTGAGGAAGCCGGAGTATCTATTGTTGAATCAAAGGAAGAATTAAAATCTTTAGAAAAAGGAAGTAGACTTATCATAAGATCCCATGGGGTCAGCCAAGATGTATTCAAGGAGGCTGAGGATTTAGGTCTTAATATAGTTGATGCAACTTGTCCTTTTGTTTCAAATATTCATAAAATTGTATCTCAAAGGTCTGCGGAAGGGGATGTGATTTTTGTAATTGGTAATCCTGGACATGCAGAAGTCGAGGGAACTATTGGCTGGATAAATGGAGAATACTACGTTATTAATACTGTTGATGATATAAATTCTCTTCCGGATATGACGGATAGGAATATTACTGTGGTAGAGCAAACCACTTTTAGTTTAAAAAAATCTCAAGAAATTGTTGCCATTTTAAAAGATAAATATTATAATGTTAATGTTTGCAAAACTATATGTAATGCTACTGAAGAACGTCAGAAGGAAGCTGAGGAGTTAGCTAAGTCGGTTGACGCGATGATTGTTATCGGTGGCAAAAATAGTTCTAATACTCAAAAACTATATGAGATTAGCAAACAACAATGTAACAATACTTACTATATTCAGACACTCGTAGACTTGGATTTAACTGCTTTTGAATCCGCTTTTAAATTCGACGGTAGGGTAGGTATTACAGCAGGGGCGTCTACCCCGAATTATATAATTAAGGAGGTTCAAAACAGAATGTCAGAGCAAACGTTTGAAGAAATGCTCGAAGAGCAGAAGCCAGTCACAATCAGACCTGGACAAATTATCGATGGAAAGGTTGTTTCAGTTAAGGAGGATGAGCTTGTAGTTGATATTCATTACAAGTCAGACGGAATCCTTAAGGCCAACGAGTATTCCAATGAAATCGTTGATCTCACAACAGTTGTTAAGGAAGGCGATGATATCAAGGTCAAGGTTCTTAAGACCAATGATGGTGAGGGAACAGTACTTCTTTCTCACAAGAAGGTAGCACTTGAAAAGGCTTATGATACTCTTCAGGAAGCATATCAGAATCATGAAATACTTAAGGGTAAGGTTGTTGGTGCAAACAAGGGTCTTATCGTTAATGTAAGTGAATGTAGAGTATTTATTCCTGGAAGCCTTGTTGATGATTCTTATGTAAAGGATCTCAGCGTATATATCGGTCAGGAAGTTGAATTTGAGATTACAGAATTTGATATTTCTCAAAGACAGAAGAAAATTATCGGTGATAGAAGCAAGGTTATTAGAGAACGTAAGAAGTCTAAGGCTGAAGAGTTCTATGCAAATAACACACGTGGTGATGTTATCGTTGGTAAGGTAAAGAATATCACACCATTTGGTGTATTTATCGATCTTGGTGGTATTGATGGACTTCTTCACATTTCAGAGATGTCATGGGGAAGAATTGAGTCACCTAAGAACGTATATAAGGTTGGAGATGAAGTAAGATGCTTCATTAAGGAAATTGATCAGGAAAACAATAAGATTGCTCTTTCCTGCAAGTTCCCGGATCAGGATCCATGGCTCAAGGTTGTAGAGAAGTATCCAAAGGGTTCTGTTATTGAGGGTCAGATTGCTCGCTTAGCTGATTTTGGTGCATTTGTTGTACTTGAGCCAGGCGTAGATGCACTCCTTCATGTTTCACAGATTTCTAAGGATAGAATCGGCAAGCCATCAGATGTTCTTTCGGTTGGTCAGACTGTTAAGGCTGTAGTTGATGAGATTAAGGTTGAAGAGAAGAAAATCAGCCTTTCTATGAAGAAGCTTGAAGAAGATTCAGATTCAGATTCAGAATCTGATTCAGATGCTGCTGATGAAGTAGAAGCTGTTGAAGAAGCTGCAGAAGAAGTAACAGAAGAAGTTGCAGAAGAAGTTTCAGAAGAAGTTTCAGAACAAGTTTCAGAACAAGCTACTGAAGCTGTAGAAGAGACTCCAGCTGAATAAGATTTATCAAATTAAATATAATTTGAAATATAATTCGGGTGATGCTGATTTGTGTCACCCGATTTGTTTTTATAGATATAATAGAATAAGTATTTGAAAAAATGTCTTGCTTTATTATATTTGATATGATATATTATACAAGTTGCAAAAGTAAGACGGTCCGCTGTAGTAGGGAATTTTATATTTTTATTTTTGATTTTATATTCCCACTTTGCCTAAGGCTATATATTATTGATACAAGAACGTCTGAAAATATATTACATTTTTTGGAGGTTTTATTATGAAGAGCTATGAAGAAATCATTAAGGGTATCGAAGATGCTCAGCTTCGTGAGGATGAACTTAAATTCAACGTTGGTGATACAGTAAGAGTATCAGCACAGATCAAAGAGGACAAGAAAACCAGAACACAGGTTTTTGAAGGAACTGTTATTAAGGTTCAGGGACATGGTGCTAGACAGACATTCACAGTTAGAAAGAATTCTAACGGTGTTGGTGTTGAGAAGACCTGGCCTGTAAACTCACCACTTGTTGAAAAGGTTGTTGTTATCAGACGTGGTAAGGCAAGACGTGCTAAGCTGTTCTACCTTCGCGATAGAGTTGGTAAGAGAGCT
>JAILGP010000230.1 GCA_024696635.1 Eubacterium sp.
CCTGTAAAACAGATTCTGGAGGAAGAGAATATCTTCGTTATGGATGAGAATAGATCAAACAGTCAGGATATCAGACCCATAGATATTCTTATTCTTAATCTTATGCCACTTAAAGAGGATACAGAGCTTCAGCTGCTTAGAAGTCTTTCTAATACTCCATTACAGGTTAACATAACATTTGTCAGAACAGTCTCATATGAATCTAAACATACATCAAGAGATCATCTTGAAAGATTTTATTCCAGTTTTAAAGAGGTAAGGAAGCATAAATGGGATGGAATGATAATAACTGGAGCTCCTGTGGAAAAAATGGATTTTGAAGATGTTGAATATTGGAAGGAACTTACAGATATAATGGACTGGTCTTCTATAAATGTAACATCAACTCTTCATATATGCTGGGGTGCTCAGGCTGGTCTTTATTATAGATATGGGGTAAATAAGTATGAGCTTCCGAAGAAGCTTTCGGGAATTTATAAGCATCATACTATGCATAAAAGTCAGGAGCTTGTACGTGGATTTGATGATACCTTCCTGGCTCCTCATTCTAGATATACAGGAATAGATGCTGTTGCGGTAAGAAACAATCCTGAGCTTGTAATATTAGCAGATTCTATTGTTTGTGGACCATATATAATTGTTGGTGATAATGGTAAAAATATATTTATTACAGGACATCCAGAGTATGATACATTAACACTTGATCAGGAATATCATAGGGATCTTGGAAGAGGTCTTGAACCTGATGTTCCGGTTAATTATTATCCAGATGATAATCCTAATAAAAAGCCTGTTAAATCCTGGAGATGTCATGCTAATATGCTATATACTAATTGGCTTAATTACTACGTATACCAGTCAACTCCATTTGATTGGACAACAAGAAGTGAAATAGATAATTATTAATTTGGTTTCAAATAGTTTCAAATAGTTTTAAATAGTTTCAAATAGTTTTAAATAGTTTCAAAGGGTTTCAAGGGGTTTCAAAGGAGAAGTGAATAATGGAAAATAAATGGGTTAGAGCAGCCATTCCAGCATTGTTGATTCATTGCTCGATTGGTACGGTTTATTGCTGGAGTACATTTAAGGAAGCTATTGCAGATAGAATAGGGGTTTCAACTTTTGCAACTGGCTGGGCCTTTTCACTTGCCATATTTTTTCTCGGTATGTCTGCTGCCTTTGCAGGAAAGATAGTGGAGCTTGATATTCATAAATCATCACTGATTGCATGTATATGTTTTACCTTAGGTATGCTAGGAACAGGACTTACAATTCAATTCTTTAAAGGCTGGATTGCACTTGTTGGCATATATCTTTTTTATGGCTGTGTGATGGGAATCGGACTTGGAATCGGTTATCTTACTCCTGTAAAAACTCTTATGCTTTGGTTTTCGGATCAAAAGGGGCTTGCTACTGGTATTTCTATTATGGGCTTTGGTCTGGCTAAAGCCATAGCAACGCCTATTATGGAGTTTCTTCAAAAAAAATATGGGATATCAGCCATGTTCTATGTTCTAGGCTGTATATATTTTGTAATGATGATGGCGGGACATTTTCTTCTTAAAAAGCCTGAAGGATGGGTTGAAAAGAATTCTAAGGATTCCGATTTTAAGCTTAGTTCTATTATAAAGAATAAGGTTTTTCTTGGTATATGGCTTATGTTCTTTATAAATATTCATTGTGGACTAATGCTCATTACTTATGAGAAACAATTGTTAAATGTTACCTTTGCCCTTGCTGCATCTCTTGGAACTATTGTAAGTCTTGTGCCTTCGCTTACTGCTGCATGTAACGCATTAGGAAGGATAGGTTATTCTACTGTTTCAGATAAAATGAAGGATAGAAGTCTTGTTTATCAGATTATTTTTATTACATGTATGGTCATTACTGGTGTTATGGGTTTTGCTGGTTTATTCGGTGGCGGTTTTAGTGGAAAGGGAGGCTCCTTTGGTTTCCTTATTATAATTATGCTTATGATAATTAATCTTGGATATGGTGGAGGTTTTTCCACACTTCCGGCCCTTCTTTCTGCCAGATTTGGAATGGAAAACATTTCAAAGATTCATGGGATAACCCTTTCAGCTTGGGCAGTAGCTGGTATTACTGGAAATAACTTGTCTGAGATTATACTTAGGGCAAGTGGTCAGAATTATACATATATTATTATGACGGCTATGATTTTATATATACTTGCATTTGTTATATGCATTACATTAGTTAAAGAAAAAAGATAATAATAAGGATTGGTTTTCTGTAATAATATTATGTGAACCAAACGCTTGAATTATTATAGATATTATTTTTTGAGGTTTATATGGACAAAGATTTAAATACTAATATAAATAATAATATAAAAAATATAGTTTTTGATGTTGGAGATGTTCTTGTTGATTTTCGTTATAAGGATTACATGAGAGACTTGGGATTTGATGAGGAATTAGTGGAATTTCTTTCTGTCAATATAGTTCAGTCTGAGTTTTGGCATGAAATGGATATGGGAATAAAGTGTGATGCGGATGCTATCCAAAAGTTTACCAGTGATTTTCCTCAATATAAAAATGAGATAATAAGTTTCTGGGCTAATATTAAGGACATAGTTGCGGAATATGATTATTCAGTTCCTCTTATAAAGAATATTAAGAGTAATGGATATAAAGTTTATATATTATCAAATTATCCTGAAGAATTGTCTGAGAAGCATTGGCCTGATTTTAAATTCCTTCCCTTGGCAGATGGTTATATAATTTCCGCCTATGAGAAGCTTTGTAAACCAGATCCTGCTATATATAAGCTGCTTGAAACTAGATTTAATATAAAACTGTCCCAGTCTCTTTTTATTGATGATAGGATGCCTAATATTGAGGGAGCTGAAAATGTGGGTATGCATGCATTGTTATTTGAAAGCTATGATAAAACAATAAATAAATTAAAAGAATTGGGGATTCTTTAGTTTTAAATTGATAGGAGATAATATGGTTTTAGATGTTACTTGTCCTGACTGTAAGGCCAGGCTGAGAATCAATACTGATAAAGTACCTGGTCATTGTTATTATTGCGGCAGGTTGATTAAAGTTAATCCTGACAGCCTGGAGGTGGAACCTGGTCCTGGAGAGGAAAAGGATATTATTCAGACTCAGTACAAAGGTCTTAAGGAAATTCAGGATAAAAACAGAAATAATAGAACTAAGATTGTTAATAATAAAGCTATTGTTGAACATGATAATAAATCATAAAAACAAATCATAAAAACAAATTGAAGTATTTATAAAGCATTACAGGTGTTTATGTAATGCTTTTTTTATTTATTAAGAT
>JAILGP010000232.1 GCA_024696635.1 Eubacterium sp.
CACTTGAAAAATACGAAATTTATGCTTTCTCTTATAATTATCTGTGATATTGAAAAAACTTTTTTGACATAATAGATGCTTTGTTATAAAATCATCAAGTTAAAAACTGTTTTTTAAGTAATTCTTTATCATGTAAAGTATTTTTTAATTAATATAATTAATTTAATAAAATGGAGGAAAATAAAATGGCAAGAGTTTACAATTTTTCAGCTGGACCATCTATACTTCCAGAGGTCGTACTGAAGCAGGCGGCAGAGGAGATGCTTGATTATAAGGGAAGCGGACAATCTGTAATGGAAATGTCACATCGTTCTAAGGTTTATGATGATATTATCAAAGAAGCTGAGAAGGATCTTCGTGATCTTATGGACATTCCGGATAATTACAAGGTACTCTTCCTTCAGGGTGGTGCTTCACAGCAGTTTGCAGCTATCCCTATGAATCTTATGAAGAATGGTGTGGCTGACTATATTATTACTGGTCAGTGGGCAAAGAAGGCTTACCAGGAAGCTAAGAAATATGGTAAGGCTAATGCAATCGCATCATCAGAGGATAAGACTTATTCATATATTCCTGACTGCTCAGATCTTCCTATCAGTGAAGATGCTGACTATGTTTACATTTGTCATAACAATACAATTTATGGAACAACCTTCAATAAGATGCCTAATACAAAGGGTAAGCTTCTTGTGGCTGATATGTCATCTGACATTTTTTCACAGTCTGTAAATGTTGAAGATTATGGTCTTATTTTCTTTGGAGTACAGAAGACCGTTGGACCTGCAGGTGTTGTTGTAGTTATAGTTCGTGAAGACCTTATCAGAGATGATCTTCCTGAATATGTTCCTACAATGCTTAAGTATAAGACTCAGGCAGATGCAGATTCTCTTTATAATACACCTCCATGCTACGGAATCTATATTTGTGGTCTTGTATTCAAATGGGTTAAGTCTATGGGTGGACTTAAGGCTATGAAGATTCACAATGAGAAGAAGGCTAAGATCCTTTATGATTTCCTTGATCAGTCAAAGATGTTTAAGGGAACAGTTGTTAAGGAAGACAGATCTCTTATGAATGTACCTTTCGTAACTGGAAATGATGAGCTTGATGCAAAGTTTGTTAAAGAAGCAACAGCTGCTGGATTTGTTAATATTAAGGGACACAGATCAGTAGGTGGTATGCGTGCATCTATCTACAACGCTATGCCAATCGAAGGCGTAGAGAAGCTTGTTGACTTCATGAAGAATTTTGAGGAAGCTAATTCATAATAATTCCAGAATTAAAATAAGAATTAATACATTTTCATAAGGAGAATAATGATGACAAAGATTAATTGCTTAAATCCAATTGCTAAATGCGGAACCGATTTATTTGGTGCTAATTATGAAATGACAGATAATTTTAATGAAGCTGAAGCTGTTCTTGTAAGAAGTGCATCTATGCATGAACTTGACACTCCGGATTCACTGCTTGCTGTAGCAAGAGCTGGAGCTGGTGTTAACAATATTCCACTTGATGCTTATGCTGAAAAGGGAATTGTTGTTTTCAATACACCTGGTGCAAATGCAAATGGTGTTAAAGAGCTTGTTATAGCAGGTCTCCTTCTTGGTTCTCGTGATATCGTTGCTGGTGCAAACTGGGTAAACGAAGATAAGGATGATGAGAATATTGCTAAGACAGCTGAAAAGCAGAAGAAGCTTTATGCCGGAAATGAAATCTGGGGTAAAAAGCTTGGTGTTATCGGACTTGGTGCTATCGGATGCAGAGTAGCTAATGCTGCTATACATCTTGGTATGGAAGTTTGGGGCTATGATCCATATGTATCTGTAGATGCAGCATGGAACCTTTCCAAGTCAGTTAAGCACATCACTAATGTAAATGATATTTATGCAAACTGTGATTATATAACAGTACATGTTCCTCTTATGGATGCTACAAAGGGCATGATTAATGAGGAAGCTATCTCACTTATGAAGGATGGTGTTGTAGTTCTTAACTATGCACGTGATATCCTTGTAGATGAGAAGGCTCTTATGAAGGCTATTGATGCTGGTAAGGTACATCGTTATGTAACTGATTTTGCTAACCCAACAGTTGTTGGTCATGAGGGAGTTATCTGTACACCTCACCTTGGAGCATCTACAGCTGAATCAGAAGATAATTGTGCAATTATGGCTGTAAATCAGGTAAAGGACTTCGTGGAGAATGGAAATGTTATCAATTCTGTTAATTATCCAAGAGTTGATGCTGGTGTTCCATCTGCTGCTGGAAGAATTACAGTTTGTCACAAGAATATTCCTAATATGCTTACACAGTTCACAGGTGCATTTTCAAAGGCTGGAATCAATGTTCCTGATATGGTAAGCAAATCTCGTGGAGATTATGCTTATACAATTCTTGATGTTGATACTGCAAATGCTGCTGAAATGGTTGGTGAACTTGAGGCCATTGACGGAGTTATTCGTGTTAGAGTAGTTAAATAAGTTTAAACTTAATATAAAGAGGAAAATACTATGGAAAAACTAAAAGTTGGTATACTCGGTGCTACGGGTATGGTAGGTCAGAGATTTATTGACCTTTTGAGAGACCATCCATGGTTTGAAGTTGTAACGGTTGCTGCATCCCCACGTAGCGCCGGCAAGAAATACAGCCAGGCAGTTGAAGGAAGATGGAAGATGGAAAATCCTATTCCTGAGGCCGTAGCAGACCTTGTACTTAAAAATGTAAATGAAGTTGAAGAAATCGCTGCAGGTGTTGACTTTGTATTTAGTGCTGTAGATATGTCTAAGGATGAAATTAAGGCAATTGAAGAGGCTTATGCAAAGACTGAGACTCCTGTAGTATCTAATAATAGTGCTCATAGATGGACTCCTGATGTACCTATGGTTGTTCCAGAACTTAATCCAGAGCATTATGAGGTAATTGAGGCACAGAGAAAACGTCTTGGAACAAAGAAAGGTTTTATTGCTGTTAAGCCTAACTGTTCAATTCAGTCTTATGCGCCAGCGCTTTTTGCTTTAAAAGAGTTTCAGCCTAAGGAAGTGGTTGTTTCTACATACCAGGCAATTTCTGGAGCAGGAAAGAATTTTAAGGATTGGCCAGAAATGGTTGAGAATATTATCCCTTATATCGGTGGTGAAGAAGAGAAATCTGAGAGAGAGCCACTTCGTATCTGGGGTAAGGTAGAAGATGGTGAAATAAAGCTTAGCCAGGACGCTCCTAAGATTACAGCGCAGTGTATCAGAGTACCGGTTCTTTATGGACATACAGCAACTGTATTTGTAAATTTTGGAATCAAGCCTACTAAGGAACAGATCATTGAAAAGTGGATTAACTTTAAGGGTCTGCCTCAGGAACTTGATCTTCCATCTGCTCCAAAGCAGTTTATCAGGTATATGGAAGAGGACAACAGACCTCAGGTTCAGCTTGATGTTAATTATGAAAATGGTATGGGTGTATCCATGGGTAGACTTCGTGAGGATTCAATCTTTGATTATAAGTTTGTAGGTCTTTCACATAATACCATTAGAGGTGCTGCAGGTGGTGCTGTGCTCTCAGCTGAGCTTCTTACAGCGAAGGGTTATATTACAAAAAAATAAGCCAGGGCGATGATTATATTAATGATATTGGATCTTATTATTAATACAAAATAGCATTTAAATAATATTTATTTGGGCATAAATATTATTAAAAATAATAAATTTAACAATCTTTGTTCTATCAGGAGGGTAATATGGCAAAGAAAAAGTTGATTCTTGTAACATCGCCACCGGCGTGTGGAAAGACATTCATTACAAAGAACCTGGCCAGAGCACTTAATAACTGTGTGTATCTGGACAAGGATGATCTGATTATCTTATCAAAACAGATTTATAAAGTGGCTAATGAACCATTTGACAGGTCATCACAGTTCTTTCAAGAAAATATCAGGGATGCGGAGTATTTGGCTATACTTGATATAGCATTTAATGCTCTGAATTACAATGATACAGTTTTGATCAATGCACCTTTTAAATCGGAAATCCGAAATCAGGAATGGATTGAAGGCATGAGAAAGAAGCTTGCTACTAAAAATGCTGAGCTTCGTATAATATTTGTCCATACTGATATTGAAGTGGTTCATCAGCGTATGGTTGCTCGTAATTCTGAGAGGGATACTTGGAAGATTGAGCACTGGGATGAGTACGTTGCAACACAGGACTATTCAATACCTATCGGAATTCCAGAGTTGTTTGTATTCCATAATTCAAGCGACGATGAATTTGATGATTCAATTGTCAAGGCTGTTGATTTTATTAGAGGCTAATCTAAACTGGTAAAATTTACTAGAACCAGTGCTTGATATAAATTGAGCACTGGTTCTTTGCTATTTAACTTGTCATATTATTTGTAGTAATATTATTGTAAATTTTTATTTGTTATTTTAAATATTATTTGTTGATGATTTAGTTTTATTAAAGGAGAAGAATTATGTCCAGGATATTGCCGTTTGCTGCATATAGACCAGAAAAAAGTCTTGTGGCTGATATTGCAGCGCTTCCATATGATGTATATAAAAGGGCTGAGGCCAAGGAGTTTGTAGCCAGTCATCCAAAGTCATTTCTTAATATTGACAGACCCGAAACTCAGTTCCCTGATGATTTTGATATGTATTCACAGCCTGTTTATGATAAGGCTGCTGAGCTTCTTGATAAAGCAATCAAGGAGGGAGATTATATTTCAGATACAAAGCCTTGCTACTATGTTTATGAGCTTATTATGAATGGACGTTCACAGACTGGTATAGTTGCTGTTTCTTCTGTTGATGACTATGTAAATGGAATCATTAAGAAGCATGAGAATACCAGAGCAGATAAGGAGCAGGATAGAATCAACCATATTTCTAATTGTAATGCTCAGACAGGTCCTATTTTCCTTGCTTATAGAGATAGAAGTAAGATAAATGAAATAGTTTCAAAGGTTAAAGAGGGCAAGCCTTTATATGCATTTACAGCTGAAGATGACGTGACTCATAATGTATGGATCATAGATGATGCTTCAGATATAGAAGGAATCAAAGCTGAGTTTGCTCTTGAAAATCAGATTTATATTGCTGATGGTCATCATAGGGCAGCTTCTGCTGTAAAGGTAGGACTTCTTAGAAGAGAGGAAAATCCTGATTATACAGGAGAAGAGGATTTTAATTTCTTCCTTTCTGTTCTTTTCCCTGAAAGTGAGCTTAAGATTCTTCCATATAACAGAGTTGTTAAAGATCTTAATGGAAATAGTGAAGAGGAATTTCTTGCAAAGCTTGGTCAGTCCTTCGATATAGAGCTTTTTGATATGGAGGGGGGCTATCAGCCTGAAGCTAAGGGGCTCTTTGGCATGTTCCTTAATGATAAATGGTATAAGCTTACTATTCATGAGGAACTTAAGTCTGACGATGCTGTTGATGGTCTGGATGTTTCACTTCTTCAGGATAATGTACTTGGACCTATTCTTGGCATAGAAGACCCAAGAGTTGATAAAAGAATTGATTTTGTTGGTGGAATCAGAGGCCTTGGAGAACTTGAGAGAAGAGCAAATTCAGATATGAAGATTGCATTTTCAATGTATCCAACTTCTATTGATGAGCTTTTTAATGTGGCTGATGCGGGACTTCTTATGCCTCCAAAATCCACATGGTTCGAGCCTAAGCTTAGAAGCGGTATCTTTATACATAAAATCTAAGCTTTAATCTTGCTTTAATACCTTGTTTTGGTTTATACTAAACAGGGTATTTTTTTGTATAAATACTTATATGGGATAAAATTTATACTGCTACTGATGTATTGCAATCGTGAGCTTAGTGCAGGGTAAGGAGAAATTAATGGCTAGAAAAAAAGCTGTATTTGCAATCAACTGGATGGAGGTCGATGCTCTTACTAAGGCAAAACATGACAATCCCCATCATTTACTTGGCATACATGAATGCATTGATGATGTATTTGTTAATGTATATCTTCCTGATGCCAAGGTGGTCAAAATAACTGATATCACTGATGGGAAGACCTATTCACTTGTTTCTGACAGATATGAAGGCTTCTATTCTATCAGACTTAAGGATAAGAAGACTTTTGAATACAGGGTAAAGGCCAAGTTCCTGGATGGACATGAGGAGAATTATATAGATCCTTATATATTTGAACCGGTAATTGACCCGATAGATATAAGCGAGTTTAATGAGGGAATGCATTACTCGATTTATGAGAAAATGGGAGCACACCCTATGGAAGTTGATGGGGTATACGGTACACTTTTTGCTGTATGGGCTCCAAATGCTGAAAGAGTTTCTGTTGTTGGTAATTTCAATAACTGGGATGGTAGAAGATATCAGATGAGAAAACTGGATTATTCTGGTATATTTGAGCTTTTTATTCCTGGTGAATTTGAAGATGAGATTTATAAATTTGAAATACGTTCTAAGTCGGGTGAGGTATTTATGAAGACTGATCCATATGGTGTCAGTTCGGAGATCAGACCAGCAAATGCTTCTCGTGTTACTAAGCTTGATTATAAGTGGCAGGACCAGAAATGGATGGAGTCTCGCAATAAGGAAAAGCTTAAAGTCCAGCCTATGAATATATATGAGGTCCATCTTGGGTCCTGGAAGAGACCTGAGGATGGAAGGGAGTTTCTTAACTATCGTGAAATAGCAAGAGAGCTTTCTAAATATATGAAGGATATGGGTTATACCCATGTGGAGCTTATGCCTGTAATGGAGCATCCCTTTGATCCATCCTGGGGATATCAAGTGACTGGTTATTATGCGCCTACTTCCAGATATGGAAGTCCAGCTGACTTTATGTATTTTGTGGACTATATGCATGAAGAGGGGCTGGGTGTTATTATTGACTGGGTTCCGGCGCATTTCCCTAAAGACGAGCATGGGCTTGGAAGATTTGATGGCACACCACTTTATGAATGTGAAAATCCTCTTAGGGGAGAACATCCTCATTGGGGAACTTATATATTTGATTATGGTCGTAATGAGGTTCGTAATTTCCTTGTGGCAAATGCACTTTATTGGGCTGATAAGTACCATGTGGATGGTATAAGAATGGATGCTGTTGCTTCTATGCTTTATCTTGACTATGGAAGACAGGGAGGCCAGTGGCTACCTAATAAATATGGTGGAAATGAGAATCTTGAAGCTATAGCCTTTATAAAGGAACTCACCACTAAAATGAAGGAGTTATATCCTGAGGTTATGCTTATAGCTGAAGAATCTACTGCTTGGCCGATGATGACCCGTGATGTGGAGAGTGGTGGACTTGGATTTGACTTTAAGTGGAATATGGGCTGGATGAATGATTTCCTTAAGTATATTCAGCTGGATCCTCTTTATAGAAGATATCATCATGATGAGCTTACCTTCAGCATGGTATATAACTATAGTGAAAACTTTGTTTTGGTTCTTTCTCATGATGAGGTAGTTCATGAAAAATGTTCCATGATAGAGAAAATGCCTGGCGGATATGAGGATAAGTTCTCAAATCTTAGAACTGCATATGGTTTCATGGCGGCTCACCCGGGAAAGAAGCTTCTCTTTATGGGTCAGGAGTTTGCTCAGATGAAGGAATTTTCTGAATCCTCTGAGCTTGACTGGTCATTATTTGAATTTGATGCACATAACTGCATTAAGGAATATGTTAAGGAGCTTAATAAGTTTTATCTGACTGAGCCTGCTATGTATCAGAAGGATTATGATCCAGAGGGCTTTAGATGGATAAGCGCAAATGATGCTAATCGTTCTATCATATCCTTTGAGAGAAGAGGAGATGATCCAAAGGATACATTACTTATTATATGTAACTTCACTCCTGTGGATATAAAGAATTATAAGCTGGCAGTTCCTGAGGAAGGAAAGTGGAAGGAAATCTTCTCTAGTGATCTTCCGAAGTTTGGTGGAGATGGACATAATAATAAAACTGTTAAACAGTCTAAGCCTGGTAAGGTTGATGGAAGAGAAAACTATATACAGATAACAGTGCCTGCACTTTCTATGTCTGTATTCAAGAAAAAATAATTTAAAATAATTATTATATTTTCGCGTGTTTGGTAAGAGGGATGTATAAGTATCCCTCTTATTTTTATAAAATTTTTAAGGCCATTAATTTAGAAAATTAATTTTTTCCAGTCAATTATAAGATAAATAATATTTTGACTTTAATGTAGCTGGCAAATTTTTACTATGTTATAATTTTCGTTGTATCGTCTGTCCTAAATACCTCATGTTTTTACAGACTTTGCAAATACATTTTGGAGGTTTCTTATGGGAAAGAGTATTCTTGATTTTCTTAACACAGTGGATAGTGTTCTTTATTATCCCATTCTGATTATCATTATGGCTATTGCAGGAATCTATTTTACATTCCGTACTAAGTTTGTTCAGCTTAGACTTTTTGGTGAGTCCTGTAAGCTGCTTCTAGAGCCTTCAGAGGATAAAACTGGGAAAACAGTTTCTTCCTTTCAGGCCCTTATGATTTCTACGGCTTCTCGTGTTGGAACGGGAAATATTGTCGGTGTTTCTACTGCCATATGTCTTGGTGGACCAGGAGCTGTTTTCTGGATGTGGGTTATGTGTATAATAACTGCTTCATCAGCATTTATGGAAAGTACACTTGCTCAGATATTTAAGAAGAAAACAGATGATGGTTCTTATTTTGGAGGCCCTGCCTATTATATTGAGAGGGCTCTTAAAGCTCCTTGGCTTTCGGTGATTTTCTGTATATTCCTTATTCTTACTTATGGAATTGGATTTAATCTTTTATGTGCATATAATCTTCAGTCATCCTTTGAAACCTATGGATTTTATAAGAATCATATGGTTAACTTTTTTGGAAGTCAGATAAGTCTGGTTGCTATTATTGTTGGTATATTACTAACTGTTCTAGTTGCCTACTTTATGCTGGGTGGAGGAAAGAAGGTTGTAAGACTTACTGAGATAGTAGTTCCGTTCATGGGTATTGCCTACGTTATTATTTCCCTTATAGTAATATTCGTAAATATAAAGAATATTCCTTCTATGTTTGTGACAATATTTAAAGATGCCTTTGATTTTGAAGCTATCATGGGTGGAGTTGCTGGTTCTTGCCTTGTATATGGAATTAAAAGAGGTCTTTATTCTAATGAGGCTGGTGTTGGTTCTGCTCCAAATGCTTCTGCATCGGCAAATGTATCTCATCCTGTTAAGCAGGGGCTTGTACAGACACTTTCTGTTTATATTGATACAATTCTTCTATGTACAGCGACGGCTCTTATGTGTCTTTCCACAGGGGCTGAGAGGAGCGATGCAGTAGCAGGTGCTCAGTATGTTCAGAATTCCATATCTACTGTATTTGGAAGCTTTGGACCTATATTTATAACTACAGCCATGGTTCTTTTTGCGTTTACAACCTTACTTGGCAATCTTTTCTATGTAGATAATGCCCTTGCCTATATTAACCATAAGAAGATGCCTTCTAAAAAGACTCTGGATATATTCCATGTAATATGTGCAGTGATAATTTTCTTTGGAACAGTAATACCTATGGATGCTGCCTGGGCTCTGGCTGATATAACAATGGGCGGTATGACTATTATTAATCTTCCTGCCTGCGCACTTTTGGGAGGAATAGCAATTAAGGCCCTTAAGAATTATGAGGAAAAGAAGAAAGCGGGGCTTCCTCTTACATTTAAGGGTTCGGAAATTGGCATACCTGAAGATGAGCTGGATCTATGGAAATAGTCACAAAAAAATAAGAATAGTTAAATATAATTAACTATTTATAGAAAATGAGTAATAATCTCAATAAATATAATTAAAATTTAATATATTTTTCATATAACATTTTTAGTGAAAATGAGCTATAATGCATCCGTAGGCTGTTTAAAATGCCAATCGGGTGCATTTTTTGCTGGTTTTATAATAAAATTTCTTAGAATACTAAATTTTTTGTTTTATTTATAAGCTTTTGCACTTGACAGCTTTGGTACAATAGAAGTTGGGATAGTATTTTATTTATATTTATCATGCAGGCATTTATATTTTTTATTTGTAAAATGCATGTATTCTTAAATACAGATTATATAATATATAAATAATAGGAGGAAAATGAAATGGCAAAGATTGATATTATTTCTGGATTTCTTGGAGCCGGAAAAACTACCCTTATTAAAAAACTTATTACAGAGGCCTTCAAGGGTCAGCAGGTTGTTCTTATTGAAAATGAGTTTGGTGAGATTGGTATTGATGGTGGTTTTCTTAAGGAAGCAGGTATCAATATCACAGAAATGAATTCGGGATGTATATGCTGCTCACTTGTAGGTGACTTTGGTGAAGCTCTTAAGAAGGTGGTTACAGAATATAATCCTGACAGAGTTATAATCGAGCCATCTGGAGTAGGAAAGCTTTCTGATGTAATAAAGGCAGTACAGAAGGCTGGTGCAAATGTAGATATAGAGCTTAATAGTGCAACTACAGTAGTGGATGTAACTAAGGCTAAGATGTATATTAAAAACTTTGGCGAGTTCTTCCTTAATCAGATTGAGGCTTGTGGAACAGTAGTTCTCAGCCGTTCACAGAATGCTTCTGAGGAGAAGCTTCTTGAGGCAGTAAATATGATTAAAGAACATAATGGAGATGCAAGAATTATAACAACTCCTTGGGATGATATAACAGGTGAGATAATTCTTGATGCTATGGAGCATAGCTCATCAATTGAGGATATAATGAAGAATTTCAAGTATGATCCGGCTGTTGACGATGAAGAACATCATCATCATCACCACCATGATCATGAGGAAGAACATGACCATCACCACCATGA
>JAILGP010000008.1 GCA_024696635.1 Eubacterium sp.
CCTATTCCTTTATTAAACCAGTCTAAAACCGAGAGTCACCATAAAGCCTTCACCTGTATTATTACACTCCAAGCTTCCTTTCATTTCCTGCATAAGATTCTTAGCAATATTAAGTCCCAGTCCAGAGCCTTCAATTCCTTCAGCATTTGCTCCTCTTCTAAACTTTTCTGTTACAAAAGGAAGGTCAGCCTCAGGCACTCCCCCACCAGTATCACTAAAACTCAAATACATATACTCTCCCTCTAAATATGAGTCCACAATAATCTCTGTTCCTGCGTATTTGTAAGAATTATATATAATATTGGAAATAACCTGACTTATTCTAAGTTTATCTACATATATAAGGCAACCACATATTTTAGCTATAACTACTCTGGAATCATAATCAGCATTTTCGATAATAGTCCTAAGCTGACTACTTTCTGTTTCTATTGCATTTACTTCCAAATGCTCCAGTTCCTCCAGGGTAAACGAAAAAAGATTACCAATCAATGAATCAATCTGATCAGCCTTTGCTCCAATTAGCTTAGCCTTTTTTCCAGTAGGCAGGTCCTTATTTTTTTCAGCCATAATATCCAGGACCTCAGACATGGCCTTTATTGATGCAACTGGAGTTTTAATATCATGTGACAGCTGGGCTATAAGCTCCCTTTTACTGACATTTGCCTCATATTCTCTTTTTTTAGCAAGAGAAAGTTCATCCCTCATTATATCAAAGCTTTCAGTAAATGCACCAAACACATTATCCCTATCCATTTCAAGAGGTTTATCCAGATCACCCCGTGCAACGGCCCCCGCAAAATCCTTCATTTTATCAAAAGGTCGGATAATCTTATTATAGATAAACAGTCCAAATACAAGCCAAAGCAGAGCTGCAGCTATATAGCTTATGGCATATAAATTAGTTATCTCTTTATATATATTCCTCTCAATAACAGATAAATCATTATATATGATAAGATAGCCTATTATATCTTGATCTTGTTCTTTATATATATTACGAATAGTATCCCTGTTTTTAGTAGCCATTACTATACTTGTGGCATAAGCCTCATCACTATCAACAGATGAATATACCACATCTTCATTTATATTAAGTATAGTATAGTCAAATGAATACTTACCGCTTTCCTTTGTTATCCTCATATCATCAGAATTCTTAATTTCAGAAAGAAGCTTATTCACTTCCACCACATCAAGACTTTCTAATGTTTTATGATTTATGAAATTACCGATTAGTGGTGGTAGTATTAATATCAGTATGCTTAAAATTATAAGTATAATTAATCCTTTTTTCATGTAAATTACTCCACAAGCATAAGTCCCATTCCCCTTACGGTTTTAATTAACTCAGGAGAATTAGGATCATCTTCCAGTTTTTCCCTGATATGCCTTAAATGTACATTTAAAGTTCCATCAGATACGAAACTGTCATACCATACATTATCAAAAATCTTCTGCTTTGATACTATCTTATTCTTATTATCTAATAAATATATAAGAAGCCTGTATTCCATGGCAGTAAGCTCCACAATATTTCCATTCTTACGAACTATACCTGCCTCTTTATCAATTTCTATATTTCCAATATTATAGACTAATGACTCATCTCTTTCTATGCCGGCATTTGCCTGCCCCAACCTTTGATTCTCCAGGTCAGTCATCTTTTCATAGCGTTTTAATACCACCTTTACTTTTGCAAATAAAACACTTAAGGAATAGGGCTTTGTGATATAATCATCTCCACCAATGTTAAGAGCTATAACCATATCATCATCACTGGACCTGGCACTTATAAAAAGAATAGGTATATCTTCATAATCCCTTCTTATTTTCTTGCAAAGTTCAAAGCCCGAAGCATTTCCAAGATTAATATCCAGAAGAATTAATTTTACATTATTATCTTTAAGAAATCTTTCTGCTTCTTCAGCTGAGTAAACAGCATAAGACTTAACATCAAAAACATTAAAATACTCCGCTGTAGAATCTGCAAGTTCTACCTCATCATCAATAATAAGAACGCTTATGTCCATGTAATAATATTCCTCTCGAAAAAAAATGTATTATAAAATAAATATAATAAAATGCCCTTCTTTATAATCCCTCAACTATCTGATCATATAAAGCCTTTGTATCCTGATCAGTCTTATCATTTATATAATATAACCTGTCAGAGGTTTTTATTATAAGATAATCATCTCCTGTTGGAATATAGAAAAGCTTACACTTTACACCATCCACAGAAAAATCACCTCTTGCCATATTCTCCATTCCAAGACCTGCTATTCTGATAACATTATGATCTGACAATCTTTCATTATAGGATACTTCCTCAATATCCTCCAGCTTTATCTCATAAACATTGGATAAATGATTACAAATTATTGTATTATCCTCCATAAAGACATCTGGATCTTTAGTAGAAATTATTCCACCCCAGATAAGAACTCCAATACAGGCTATAAAAGAAATAATTACTATTGCACTTATTATCTTACCTAAGGGATGAGCCATATTTATGGTGGATCCCAGTCCGTCTCTCTTTTCTATATTAAGTCTTGCATCCCTGGGATTATAATAAAAAAGGCCATATATCCAGCAGTCGTCATCATCAGTCATACCTCCCTCAACACTATAAACACCACTTAACAAAGCAGTCTTTCTAAATAGGAGGAACATAATAGTCATAATAAGAACCATATAAATGATTACACCAATAAGCATTGCCATTTCAGCAAAATCAAAAAATACACTTATAGTAATCAATGCAAGAATTATAGTAGTTAACCAGGATATCTGAAGCCATGCATCTGCCCATATCTTCTTTTTAGCACGGTTAAAATTCACATTTACATCACTGTTATTGGAAATAATTTCATTACGCATATTATCCATAATAATAGCAATAGGCAGAAAAAATATATTCATTACGCCAAAGGCAAATGCATTTATAGTAGCAAAAAAACTTCCTTCATAGGGTCCCTTACCAATATGAATAAAACCAAGATCATAGATTATTGAAAATACTATAATAAGAACATTAACAATTATTGGTATAAGCATAGCCTTAAGATTTAAAGCATGAGACTCCTGTAAGGTTTTAATATCTGCAGCCTTAATTCCATCCTTTTCTGCTATCCCTATTTCTCTTTTTAAATTTTTAAGCTCCCTGTTACCATTAATATATGGCAGATAGCTTACTGATAATGCCACTAATATAAATATAATATAAGAGAACATCATTATATTCTGGCTGGGTATTAATAGTAACAAGAAGGAAAGTATAAGTAAAGGAATAATAATTTTATAAGCAATATCACGATTCCTGAATACTATATCCTCTACCTTAGGTTCATTCTCGCTTAATTTAAATTCTGCTCTATTAGTTACTCCGAATAACAGCTTCTTTTTCTGCCAATTCTTTGGATATAAAAATATAAGCATATATAATAAAATTGGATCTATACATATTATCATTGTAAATCCCATAATCAAATTCATAATAACTCCTTTTTAAGTCGCATATACTTATGTAAACCAATTTATCATTTAACCTTCATAATATTCTTTAACAAGTTTTATAAGCTCTGACTCAGGAACTCCGGAAAGCCTTACCTCAGATACTATTCTCTTAAGCTCATTCTTATTATCCTTACTGATAATTCCAGACTGTTCTATCTCCATCCTTACTCTTGCACCATTTTTTCTATCAGTCATAATATATCCTTCTGACTTTAGGAGCTGGTAGGTTTTACTTACTGTCATGGTATTAATACCCATTTCCATAGCAAGAGCCCTGACTGTCGGAAGCTGTTCCCCGGCTTTAAGATCACCAGTTGATATTCCCATTACAATCTGATTTCTTATCTGCATATAGATTGGTATATCTGAATATTCATCGATTTTTATGATCATCTATATATTCCTTCCTAACTAGATTCTCTT
Source organism: Eubacterium sp. (assembly GCA_024696635.1). Classification (GTDB taxonomy): domain Bacteria; phylum Bacillota; class Clostridia; order Lachnospirales; family Lachnospiraceae; genus Eubacterium_Q. The sequence continues at coordinate 3,946 of JAILGP010000008.1, forward strand.
ATTTTATCTTCTTATTTTATCTTCCTATTTTTTATTCCTATAAATCTCATATATATTTCTGTCTTTTATAAATCCCATTATCTACTTTTATCACAAAATAAAAAAATTGTATTATTTATAGTAATACAAATACTACTATGAAATGATATTCTTGTCAACATATCAGGAATAACTATATTCCAACCCAACATTTGCTTATAATAAACATAATTCATATAAAAAAGCCAATAAAAAAGGATGGCTATTAAAACCATCCTTAAAAAATCAGCTTAAAAAATCAGATTTTAGGCATAAATATAAATACCACTGCAGCAGCAAGAGCAAGACCCTGTTTTCTGGCAATATGTCTTAAATCCCTTGCAGCACATATTTTATCAGCAACTGTAATTATATTTCCCATTTTTGACTGAGGTTTCTTAGGTGTAACCGGCCACATATGGTTTAATATGGCATCCTCCATATCGATGCTCATATCAGGAATAAGCTTCTTTGCTACAAGCAAGGATTCCTGGGGATGAAGCCTGTGACATTCCTTATCTGAACTATATTTATCTACTCTATCCAACATACCTAAATCATGACAAAGAGCAACCTGAACCATTTGCTTTTCAAACTGCTTTTCATTTATTTGATCAGAAAAGTTTTTTAAATGAAAATGTTTAAGAAACTTATTAATTCTAAGGCATTCACATGCTACTTCTTCACTATGATTACCAACGCTGGTAGCTTTATGGTGAACCTCATTATAGGAAGACTGAAACTCTTCAGACTCCATAATATCTCCACCCAGTTCATACATATATTCTCTTATTTTATTCAATATTCACCCCAGATTTTCTATCTTATACAAGATATTTATTTTTAATCTAGAACACATACTACTCCAATTTCCGTTACACTACAAGTGATTTTTCTGTGAATAAATACCTTGATAAATAGAGATTATATTATTAAATGGTAAAAGTAACTTTCACCATTTCCTGAACAAAAAAATTCTAAGGAAATCTGCATATCACAAATTAAAAATCTACTGGTTCATAATCCGTAAGAGGTGCAAGATATCCCTTCTCACTCATAGCCTCTTTAATACGTTCTAGTATTTCTACACTTTCAGCAGAAATGGTATGATAATGATATCCTGAAGTAATACTCATAAGCAGCTTACTCTTTCCACTTTTAATGGCATCCAGATACTGTTTTACATCATATCTTGATTTAATATTCATATCTGCCTTAATCACACCGTAAACCTTATGATATACGAAAACGTCATCAATCTTTCCTCCAAGATCCACAATAGTATTCATCTCATCCTCAGCCTGTTCAACGGTGTGATAACATTTAAGTACCTTTGATACTGGTTGATTCTTACTTTTATTTAGATAATATCCTCTATTTGTTGAAAAAATATCCGTTCCATTTGCTCTGATAAGGGCAATGTCACCCACTACAATCTGTCGACTAACCCCTAGTTCCTTTGCAAGATCGGTTCCGGAAATCGGTCCAACAGCGGATTTTAATATCTTTACAATTTTAGCTCTTCTTTCGTCGCCGTTCATGGTTCCCCGTCCCTTTCTTTAATATATTTTTACTCTTATTCCACCACATGAAGATTCTTCAGTGATATATCCATAATCGGAGCGGAATGAGTAAGTGCTCCACTAGATACAAAATCAACTCCCAAATCAAGTATCTGAGGAATAGTCTCCTTTGTAACATTTCCAGATATTTCAATTTCAGCCCTATGATCAATCATTTCAACAGCCTTCTTCATTGTCTCATGATCCATATTGTCCAGCATTATTATATCTGCGCCAGCCTCAATAGCCTCAGAAACCATATCAAGATTTTCTACCTCAACTTCAATCTTTCTTACAAAAGGAGCATATTTTTTCGCAAGTGCTATTGCTTCCTTAACTCCACCTGCTGCACCTATGTGATTATCCTTGAGTAAAACTCCATCAGAAAGATTGTAACGATGATTATTTCCTCCACCTACTCTCACTGAATACTTTTCAAAAATCCTATTATTAGGCGTAGTCTTTCTTGTATCAAGAAGCTTTATTGGACTTCCTTCAAGAAGAGCAGCAACCGAATGTGTATAGGTTGCAATACCACTCATTCGCTGCAGATAATTAAGGGCTGTTCTTTCACCTGAAAGGAGTACTCTTATATCACCATAAACCTTTCCCATGAGCATGCCCTTCTTAACCTCATCTCCATCCTTTACAAAAAATTCAACCTTTGTTTCTGGATCTAAAAGTGTAAATACTCTCTCGAAAACCTGAAGGCCGCATATTATTCCGTCTTCCTTACAAATAAGGTCCACCTGGCCAGGTTTACCCTCAGGCATTACACTATTAGTTGTCACGTCCTCGCTGGTTATATCCTCCTTTAAGGCTCCCTCTATAAGATGGTCTACATTTAATTTTAAGGTAATTGGATCGTACATTTTCATTCCTCTTTTCTTATTAACTCATATATTCTAAAACTAAATTCCAAAATAATTTTTATAATTAAATTTTCTGTTTAATTCTTTAAATACAAATTCTTCAAATATAAATTCTTCAAATATGAATTCTAAATCTTATAATTGATTTTCATATAATCAAAATTTCTAATCGATATTTTTAATCGATATTACTAATCATTTTTCAATCTATATCCACATATTCTGCCACTACAGGATGCTCCGTAATCTCATTAAGCCTTGAGATTTCCGCCTGAACAACCTTATGGTATTCTCTCTCTAATCCATCTACATCCTCATAAATAGACAGGTCAAGATTTTCAAAAAGCTCAGGGTCTTTATCAATTGGCATAGCATTCAGTTTAATCTCTGCTGCTGCTCTTTTAGCAAAAACAAGACTCTCAAGTAAAGAATTAGATGCCAGTCTGTTCTTTCCATGAACTCCATTACAAGCAGTCTCGCCAACTGCATAAAGCCTCTTCATAGAAGTACCACTCTGATGATTAACCCATATACCACCCATAAAATAATGCTGGGCTGGTACTACTGGAATACATTCCTTGTCCGGATCATATCCCATTTCAAGACAGTGTTTTACTATATTAGGAAAATGCTTATGCAGTTCATCTCCAGGAAGTGTCCTTAAGTCCTCCCACACAAATTCAGTTCCATCCTTTTCCATCTGCTCATGAATGGCCACAGTAAGAAGATCTCTTGGTTGAAGCTCGTCAGTAAAACGATTCATATTTTTATCATAAAGCTTTGCTCCCTCACCACGAACAGACTCAGAAATAAGGAATGATCTGTCCTTAGCATATTTATTATAAAATGTAGTAGGGTGAATCTGAATATAATTAGCATCTTTAAGCTTAATACCATGCTTCAAAGCTATAGCCAGACCATCACCTGTCAAATGTCTGAAATTAGTAGAATGCTTATAAAGACCACCAACTCCACCAGTTGCCAGAAATACATAATCAGCTTCCACAGCCTCTACTCTTCCGTCACTATGTGCAATTACAGCACCATAACATTCATTATCCTTTTCTATGATATCCAAAAGAGTCGTATATTCCATAAGCTTTATATTGCTACGTTTTTTCGCTTCATCCAAAAGATGGCTTGTTATCTCTCTTCCTGTTATATCCCTATGAAAGAGTATTCTAAAGTCAGAGTGACCACCCTCTCTGGAAAAGTCCAAACTACCATCTGCATGTCTGTGGAAATTAGTTCCATAGCTCATAAGATCAGTAATGACTTCCTGAGATGACCATATCATAATCTCAACCGATTTTTTGTCATTCTCATAATGACCTGCTCTCATTGTATCCTCATAATAGCTGTCAAAATCCTCTTCATCCTTCAACATACAGATACCCCCCTGAGCCAGGAAGGAATCATTACTCTCCAGATCTGATTTTGTAATTATAGTAATATCTTTATCTTTGGGAAGGTTTAAGGCTGCATATAGGCCAGAACATCCAGTTCCCACAATCAAAACATCTGTTTTCATATAGCCGCTCATCTTCTTTCATAATTTTTGCGTTTTAAATTTGCATTTATACCTGCTAATAAATTTAAATTTTAACCCTTTGGGGTTTGGCTTACTCTAACACTTTTATTTTTTACTGTCAAGACACTTGTAAACCCAAAAGAAAAAATTGTCTTGACAGTTAACTTTACACTTCATATAATCTAAGACAACTTTTAATCCAGTTTTTTTTAGGGAAAGGACTAGTTATGACAACGAGAGAGCTTCAAGATCTTATTATAGAAGAAAAGAAAAAAAGAGACGTGTGCATCCTTGCACACGCCTATCAAAGTCATGATATATGGGAAGTTGCAGATTTTGTAGGAGATTCCTATGGACTCAGTGTACAGGCAGCCAAAGCCACCCAGAAAAATGTAATCATGTGCGGTGTCAGGTTTATGGCTGAAACAGTAAAGCTTTTAAGCCCTGACAAAAATGTACTTTTATCAAATCCCCTGGCAGGATGTCCTATGGCTCAGCAGGTTTCCAGAGAAAAAGTACTCCAGCTTAGAAATCAGTACCCTGATCATTTGGTGGTAGCATATATCAACACCACTACAGACATGAAAAGAGCTGTTGACGTTGTAGTCACATCCTCTTCTGCAGTTCAGATTATAAAAAATCTTCCAGATAAAAATATACTTTTTATTCCTGACTGCAATCTGGGGGATTGGGTTGCAAAGCAATGTCCAGATAAGAATTTCCAGTTTATACAAGGGGGCTGTCCTACCCATATGAGTGTAAGCGCAAAAACTGTGGAAGAAGCAAGAAAGCTTCATCCCCACGCTCTTTTCGCTGTTCATCCTGAATGTATTAAGGAAGTAGTAGAAAAAGCTGATTACATAGGCTCTACTACCGGTATAATGAATTTCTGTAAAAAGTCAGAGGCAAAGGAATTCATAATAGGCACCGAACAAAGCATTGTTCAGCATCTTCAGATAGAATGTCCAGATAAAAACTTCTATGCTCTATCCAATGCTCTGGTATGCCATAATATGAAAATGACTACTCTTTCTGATGTTTATAATAGTATTATTGGAAAAGAAAGAGCTGTGATCACTCTTCCTGATGAAACAATATCAGAAGCAAGAAAATGTATTGATCGAATGATTGAATTAGGTGGTTAAGTAAAAAGACGGCGTGGTTAACCCAGCCGTCTTTTACTATGAATAAATTATATTTCCCTTAAAAAAATCTGATTATTGGTATATAGATTTCGTAATAATTTTCCTATTATCAGAAATGATTCAATTGACTTAAAGGAAACATTATAAAAACAAAAGGATCTTGTGTTTTCACAAAGAATACTAAAGATTTGATCATTTTTTTCATTAACAGGAATATTATGATTACTATATATATCATTTATTTTATCACTTATATTTTCCGTCAAATTATCTTCTAACCCAACTATGTTATTATCCTGTAATGCAGATATCGTTACATTAACATGGTCGCCATATCTATCAGAAACTGTTATAGTATAATCCTCTATTTCAAATCTCTTTTTTCTGTAATTATTTCCTACTATCTCTATCCCTTGACACCCAAACAAATCATGCAGGTAATCATTTAATATATTATAGTTTGTATCTGTTACCTGAATCCGTTCTGTAACACCATTCCCGGATGTTACTGATGTCGCCATAACTACTTCCTTAAGCCTCAGACAATCGCCATTTACCAATTCCTTTAGTAAATCCGTTACATCCCTATAATTAAGCCTATAGTCTTCTTCTTTGTTTAATCTACTGGAAAAAAGTTTTTCTAAATCATCCCAATAAGAATTTAATTTTTCAGAATGATCATAATAATAATTGTCATCTTTAAGAACTTTTATATAATCATAAGTATTTATATCTCTTAAACTATCAAGTAATATCTCATATTTACTAGTATGATTTATCTGAAGTAAATTGATAGCAAAACATTCAATCTTATATTTTAATAAAACCTCCTCACCTGTTTTTTCATAAAACAACATGAGATTGAGCAGCCTTTTAATAGTCCTTGGATTATTTTCATGAAACTTTTCCAGAATTTTTATAATTTCATCACATTCAAATTCTTCTAATATATTTTTTTCATTATTTAGTTCTTTTACATACTGATCAGTCTTATAACTATTTACAGGCAGATAAAAAGGCAGCTGAATTATTTTATCAAAGAAACGGTCTGCATATTCTTTACTGATTCCTCTATATTTTTTAGATAAGCCCTGCATGACAATCTTATGATCAAGTGCCAGAACAAAAATACAGTTTTTAAAGTCCATTATATTCTTCATATCTTCTAGTAAACCGACTGCATCCTCCGGTGTAAGACGGTCAAGATCATCCACAAATATAACTATTCTTTTCTTATCATTTTCATATATTAAATCTATTCTTCTTTGTATCTCATCATGTAATTCATCAGCGACATCAAAAAATGATATTTCATCCTCATGATTTTCAAGGCCATTTTTTATACTATCTAAGGTATTACCCATACCAGAAAACTTTTCTACCATTCCCTGTCCTGCAAGAAATAAAACTCCCCCCAAACTAGTTAAAACTTTTTTTACCTTATTATCGTGAACAAATTGATTTTCATAGTTATTGTAGTCCTTACCAATTTGATCCAGCTTTTTTATCATAAGATTTATTAAGGGTACAATCAGCATCTGTCCCGATGATTTTGAGAATTTCCATGTATTAAAAACAATAGTATGTTCATCCATTAATTCCTTTTCTACTATTTTCATAGCAGTACTTTTACCAGTCCCCCAATCCCCCTGTATAGCAACAGTCATTGGACTTGGGCAGTTTTTTATAAAACCAACAAGCCCATCATAATAATTTTTACACCCAAGGAAATCTGTATCTACAGGATTATCACAAAATCCAATTGTATTAGTAACATCAAAAGACATTTTCTCTACCTTTCTCACATGAATATTTCAAAATTTCCACTTACTAATCAATAAAACTAAACTATATGTTAATCACTTATTTCACCATGGACTATTAGCAATCAAATAAATCTTCTAATCCAGGTATTCTCTCCTGCATATCAATCCACGATTCCTGTGGCACTTCATGCACCTTATCTCCATCCATATAATTTCCTACTAGAAATGGTGAAGAAGGATCATGTAATTTATTCTGACTATATATTACCTGAGCCTCTGCATTTGCATAACAATATTTGCAAAGGTGCAGGCAGGTATTATAGGCTCCTATATCACAGGATAAATAACAGGCGCACTCAGTTCTTGCCCCCTTCTTCTTTGGAACTATGAGTCTTTTACCTATAGCCTTCTCATAATCACTAATCTTCATACAGCCGCTGCAATCAGCTCCAAACCCAGCAAGTTCATCACCTTCAGCACAGGGCTTGACTGTCATACCACATTCATTTGCTATATTTATAATTTCTTTTCCAAGCATTAGTCTATCAGCCCTTGAAACAGACCTTGCTTCAGGAAAATTATTCATAACCTTGGGATATAAATCAATAAAACTAATAACTACAGTCTCTGTATATCCCTTAAGATTTTCTGCGATTTGTCTAAATGCATCTAAATGATATTCAGCGGTATATATATCAGACAGAAAAATCGGATCGTATCGCCAGCCTATGGAATTTATTCCAACAATGTTGGATAACCTTTTAAAATCCTCTATAATACTATGCTTATCAGGAACATTTGGCTCTATATCCTTTCCATAAGGAGTAAGTGTCACAAACCAGTATTGTCCAAAATCCTTTATCATATCCATATATTGAAACATAGGTGATGGATTCTTTGTACAAAAACCTATTACATCAACAAGGGAGGGATCCAGCCTATATTTACTAACCTGACTTGGATTATAAGGATTTCTAACACATACAAATCCCTCTTTTATTCTATTAGAAAACCACTTTGCATAGAAAGCCGGTATATCGGTTCTTTGTCCTGTATTAATAATCATATAATAAATCCAATCTATTCTTTAGCCAGGTATCACATCCATCACTTTTATTGGCCCTTATAATTTATTCTCGATAGAAATATATTATAACAAAATAATATATTA
>JAILGP010000083.1 GCA_024696635.1 Eubacterium sp.
TAATGTATACAAATATAATAAATCTACTTCATATTAATAATAAAGGACGAATATTATTACATATTCGTCCTCAATTTGTTACTAATTAAAAATTTTATTGATTTGAATTTCTTACAAATACAAACTAATAAGAAAAATTAATGTTTAATTTTTAATATATATTTAGTTTGCATCCTCAGGCTTAATCACCTTAGGAGCTTCTCCACCGGCTGCCGCCTCTCTCTTATCACACTTTTCAATAACTTCATCGATACGTGTAATAAATCTATCAATATTTCCTTCTTCCATTGTCTTAAGAGAAGCCTTAAGCTTATCAAATACAGACTTATCAGCCTTATATCCCTTCTCCTTTACATATCCTCTTGCAAGGTGCATCATTCCGCGTTCCTTGATCTTATGGATATCAATCAGGTAGATAAAGCTATCAACTATATCCTCATTCTCTTCGAAGAAGTTTGCAAGAGAATCAATCTCACCAGTAAGTATAACAACATAATTATTATTCTCTGGAGCTGAATCCTTAATTACTTCAACCAGTTTATCAAAGGAAACAAGTCCGGCATTTTCAATAATAAGACATCCGCCCTTAAGCTTTGTAAGCTTATCAAGACTCATCTTATTAAGCTGCTTAGCCTTAGTCTTAGCAATAGCTTCAGATGTCACAAGACCCATATCATAAAAGCTTCTTGCAAAATCCTCACCAACCTTAACAGTACCAAAACCATTTCTACCAAGAATAACAATATTCTTTGGCATATCAGGATGCTTAAGAATAGAATTAATTGCAACGGCTATATCATCAGAAGTAGTCTGAATTCTCATATACTTCTTAAGATACTTAGCTTCCTTAGGGAATTCATCAAGAGTTATCTCCTCACCTGTTACAGGATCGATAGCAGTTTTAACATTGCCCTCTTTCTCAGATTCAGCAGCAGCAGCTTCCTTCTTTCTATCTTCTGCTTCTCGCTTAGCAGCTCTTTCAGCACGCTTCTTTACTTCCTGCTCATATTTCCTCTGCTCATCAAGCTCACCCTTGCTGACCTTTTCTTCCTTTATACCCTCTTCCTGAGCTATGCTTGCAAGTACATCCTCAATAGCCTTGTCGGAATCCTTACCCTTTTTGTCAGATCCCTTTTTATCAGACTTTTTAGACTGTTGCTTAGAACCAGATTTAGATTCTGATTTAGTTTCTTGTTTTGTTTCAGAAGGTTCCTCAGCCTCAGCTGCTTTCTCAGGCTTAGCTTCCTCTTCTTTAGTCTCTTCCAGCTTATCTTTTGAATCATCTTCTTTTTGGTCTGTCGCTTCAGCACCCGACTCCCCATTCTCAGTCTCTGGCTGTTTTATACCGAATAATTGTCTGAATAGCTTTTTAATCGCTTCATATGCATTTGAAAAAGGTTTTTTCATTACCCCCGTCCTCCCAATTATGTCAATAAATAAGTTTGTGGACATACCAATTCCACGCCTTTTTATATGTTATCACAATGTGGAGGATTTTACAAAGATAACTTTAAAAAATTTAAAATAATTTCTTGATTTTTAAAGTTAAAAAGACTATGCTATATTCCTAATTCAGTTTTGGGGCATTTTCTCCCAAAAAAGTACAAAAAAATACAAATGGAGGTCGCTATGAAACCTGTAAAAGAAGGTAAAGTCAGAGAGATTTACACGAGTGGTGATAGTCTGATTATGGTTGCTACAGATAGAATCAGCTGCTACGATGTAATTCTGAAGAACAAAATCAACAAAAAAGGAACCGTTCTCACACAGATGTCTAAATTCTGGTTTGATATGACAGAGGACATTCTTCCAAATCACATGATTTCTGTTGACACCAAAGATATGCCTGAATATTTCCAGAAACCTGAATTTGAAGGAAAGAGCATGCTCTGCCGTAAGCTTACTATGCTTCCTATCGAATGTATAGTTCGTGGTTATATAACAGGAAGTGGCTGGGCAAGCTACAAGGAAAATGGAACTGTATGTGGCATTACCCTTCCAGAAGGACTTATTGAAAGTGACAAACTTCCACAAGCTATATATACACCATCTACAAAGGCTGAGATTGGTGATCACGACGAGAATATATCCTTTGAAAGATCTGTTGAAGTACTTGAGAAGGAATTCCCAGGCAAGGGGCAGGAATATGCTGAAAAGCTTCGTGACTACACACTTGCACTTTACAATAAATGTGCTGATTATGCTCTTACAAAGGGTATCATCATTGCAGATACAAAATTTGAATTTGGTCTTGATGAGGATGGCAATATAGTACTTGCTGATGAGATGCTTACACCTGACTCATCTCGTTTCTGGCCAGCAGATGGTTATGAACCAGGACATGGTCAGCCATCATTTGATAAGCAGTTTGCTCGTGATTGGCTTAAATCTGATGCCAACACTGCTTCTCCTGAAAATTGGGAGCTTCCTCAGGATATTGTTGATAAGACAATCGAAAAATATCTTTCAGCCTATAAGATGCTTACTGGCAAAGATCTTTAAATTTTTATATTTTAAAAATTGAAATAAAAAAAATATATATAATAAATATATAATAAGAAACCTCGGCATATTAACCGAGGTTTTTTATTATAACATTTATATTATTTTAATTTAAAAATATGTAAATTCTGGAAATATCTAATACTTTTCCATCATCTCTTCATTTGCCTTAAGGGCTGCTTCCTGCATAGCTTTTCTTTCAGCCACAAGTATATCCCTCATCTCTGGATGCTTTACAGCAATTATTTCCATAGCAAGCCATGCAGCATTCTTACTTCCATTTATAGCAACAGTTGCAACCGGGATTCCAGGTGGCATCTGAACTATTGAATACAGGGCATCCTGTCCATCTAAAACCGAACCTGAAAGTGGAACTCCAATTACAGGAAGAACAGTCTGAGCTGCCACAACTCCAGGAAGAGCTGCTGCCATTCCAGCTGCTGTAATAACCACTTCTGTTCCATCCTCATTTATCTCTTCAATAAATTCCGTCAGCTGTTTTGCTGCCCTATGTGCAGAAAGACATCTGGCCTTAACCTCAACACCCTTACTTTTAAGAAGCTCTATAGCCGGCTCCACCTTACTGAGGTCGCTCATAGAACCCATTATCAAAGCTACTTTCATGATATATGTCCTTTCTTTATATATAATTTATAATCAAAACAAAAAACGCATATACTATATATCTTTATCCAACTAATTGACCCATCGTAAAATGCGCTTTATTTCCAACCATGTCAGTTTAGCACAGGCCAAATTCTGAGTCAACGCAGAATCTTGCCAATCCTTTGGCATTCAGAAGCCACTTTAATTTATACAGATTCCCCCCTATTTTAAATCATTTTTATTTATGCAATAAATCATCTGTGGTATTATGAAAACAGGTGGATAATAACTTTGATTTAGTATATCAAGGGGGGATATTAATGCTAAACAATAAAAAAGAGGATATGAGACCTTATGACATGAAGAAGGCTCCAATGAAGACTCCAAAATTCATGATGCCTCTTATATGGTCAGCCTGCTGGGCTATGACTAAATCATCAGGTCTTAAAATTCATAAGGTTGGAATGGACTCAGTTAAACCACCATTCCTGGTTTTTGCAACACATCAGGGATTTTCCGATTACTACATAGCACCACTTGCCTTAAAACCATATCGTCCTAATTATGTATCTGATATGGAAGGCTTCGCGGCTTTCGGAAAAACCCTATATAGGAGCATAGGCTGTATAGGAAAACGCCGATATGTTCCAGATGTAACTGTAATTCAAAATATCAGCACTGCCTTCGAGATGGGAAATCCAGTTGTTCTATACCCTGAATCCCGTCATTCAAATGTAGGAACCACTGCTATACTTCCATCCAATCTTGGTCGACTGGCAAAGCATTTTGCAAGATATTATAATACACCTCTTGTTATTCTCTCTGCCCATGGAAGCTATCTTACCAATCCCTTCTGGGATGAGGAACACACAAGACGAGGCAAAATGGAAGCAAGGTTAGAGCTACTTTATACAGCTAAAGAGCTTATCAATATGGATGCAGATGATATACAGAAAAAGATTGAGGAAAAGCTTACCTATGATGAGTATGATTGGCAGAAGAAAAGAAATATACCATTTAGAGGAAAAAATCTAGCTCAGGGGCTCCATCTTCCTCTTTATCAATGTCGCAATTGCAAGAGTCGACATACCATGATATCAAAGGGTGACTACATAGGCTGCAAATCCTGTAAAAAGATATGGAAGCTCAGCCCTTACGGCTATCTTTTCGACAGGGAAGGCCATAAAAATTCAATTGTGGAATGGTACAATTGGGAGATGGGAAATGTAAAAAAGAAGCTTGATATAAGCCCTACACGAAGAAGCTTTAAGGTACATATAGAAAGTCTTCCTAACGAATATGGCTTTATAAATCTGGGAGAAGGAAGTCTGACAGTAGATAAAGAAGGATTCATATTAGTATTTGATATAGATAAAAACTATAATTATATTCCTAAGGACTGGAAATACACCAGTCTTCCAGATAAATCCTCTGGTAAGTCCTCTAAAAAGAGTCGTATTACCATAACCTTCCCTCATAAAACAAGGGAATCCCTTCAGACAGAATATAATTATAAGGGACGTGGCCCTGCTATAGTATTATCCAATTTAGACGCAACCTATTATCTATATTCTGATGATAAGGATTTTAATCCAACCGAGCTTCAATTTATTTCTGAATATTATATTTATCAATAAAAAACGCCTCCCAAAGTTAGATTTTTTAGGTCTGACTTTGGGAGGATTCTTCTTTTGATCTAAATCATGAAGATTTACTTCCTTAAATTATATATTCTAATCCATAATTTCTACGGAATAAGATAGAACCTTATTTTTAATGTGAATGATTGGAGCCATGTCTCCATCTATTTTTATATCAACAGACTTCTTTTTCTTAGGTTCCTCAAAATCTGTATCATACCTGCTATATAATGCTATATCAATAGTTTTAACATCATTTTTACATAGCATCATTTTAAAGGGTTTATCCTTATCAAGAATAAGTCTTGCTCTTACGTTCTTTGCTGTCACCCCGAATACTGTGCCCTCCGGAAGAGCAAAAATATTAGATGAGTCCTTTAAATAAATAAACAAAGGAATATAAAAATTATCTTCATATCCAGGTCCACGATATGGGTTGATTTCCCTGACTTTTCTCTTAGCCTCCTCTTCAAAGTCCTTATTATTGTAGTTAGCATTAATCTCATCAAGTAGTCTATAGCAAGCCTCAAGCCAGTCAATCTTACCTTTTATTTTTTGAGAAATCTCAAGAGCCTCCTCAGTCTCAGGAATAATTGTAAGCAGCTGAACCGCTCTCATATTCTCATCTAAATCAGCAGAGGTTCTGGATACATTTTTAACATATTTTAATGCAGCTGATTCAAAGTAAGCCTTAACCTCACTTTTAAGCTCCTCATCCCGGGAATTCATTATTTCATTATATCCCTCATGTACGGAAATATCCTTCCATAATTTCCCCAGTTTTTCTCTTTGAGTCACCCTGCAGTCAGCCATAAGAAGAAGCAGATAAGCCTGGGTAAAATCAGGATTTTCCTTGATCATCTTCCTGCTATAAGCTAATGCATCATACCAATCCTTATGGGCAAGCATCTTACAGCATTCCTTATATTTTTCCTCCGGACTTAAGTCCACCTTTTTATTATCTAATTTATCTCCCCTATCAGGTCCTTTGTTACCCTTATCCAGGCCATTACCATTTAATTCCTTTTTATCATCCTCTACCGGAAGACTTGAAGGTGGAAGATCAACAGCATAGGGATTCATTTCATAAGCCACAACCACCTGCTCATTTCCACAATATGAACAAATACATTTCTGATTTCCCGCTTCTGTCAAATCTACATTCAATGGCTGGCCACAAACCTGACATAAATATGTATCCATCTAATTCCTCCCCACGTAACAATTGTTAATAACATAGAATAACTATAAATATTTTAATAATGAAAATCAAGCAAAAGAAAACCGGCTCCCTGTTTAAAGGAAACCGGCCTTTGTAAAACATATATTTTAAATCAATTGATTATGTAAACCATTATATTCTACGCCTTGATTTTAAGAGTTCTTGTGGCATTCAGTACAGCAATCACCATAACTCCCACATCTGCAAAAATTGCAAGCCACATATTAGCTAATCCCAAGGCTCCAAGTATGAGACATAAAACCTTTACTCCTATGGCAAATGTTATATTCTGCCTTACTATACCAAGAGTTTTCCTTGATATCTTCATAGCAAGGGATATCTTAGAAGGATCATCATCCATAAGAACTATATCTGCAGCCTCTATAGCCGCATCCGATCCCATACCACCCATAGCTATTCCTATATCCGCCCTGGCAAGTACTGGAGCATCATTTATACCATCACCTACAAAGGCAAGCTTGTTTTTTGAATCCTTATTATTTGAATTTTGGTCACCCATACCATCAAGCAGCTTCTCAACCTCACTCACCTTATCTCCTGGTAAAAGTCCAGCCTTAAATTCAGAAACTCCTATTTCCTCTGCAACTGCCCTTGCTGCTCTCTCTGTATCACCAGTCAGCATAATAGTCTTAATCCCCTGAGCCTTAAGATTATCCATAGCTTCCTTGGACCCACTCTTTATGGCATCTGAAATTATAATACAGCCTGCATAGGTAAGCTTTCTTTCGTTAGACTTATGTAAACCAGTATCTATTGCCACATATACTTCTGTTCCCTCATCATGAATGTCCTTTACTTCTATTCCAAGCTTATCCATATACTTAAGATTACCAGCATATATACGTCTATTATATCTACTGTTTTTATTATCAGAATCTATTATTACAGATGCACTAACACCAAAACCTGGTACATTTTCCACATCATGAATGAGAGAGGTATCTATTCCATCTACTGCTTCAAGTGCTGTATAAGCTCTCTTTATTGAAATACTTATAGGATGGTTAGATGCCGACTCCGCATAAGCAGCTGCTTCAAGTACATTTGCACTAGTATAATCTCCCGAAGGATATATAGCATGAACCTCGAAAACGCCCTTTGTAAGGGTTCCTGTTTTGTCAAATACAATAGTAGAAGTATCGGCTAGTATCTCAAGATAATTTGATCCCTTAACAAGGATTCCTCTTGAGGATGCACATCCAATACCGCCAAAGAAGCTTAGAGGAACTGATATAACCACTGCACAAGGACAGGAAATAACCAGAAATGTAAGCGCCCTCATAATCCAGTCTACCCAGTTTGCTTCCATCCCAAGTAAAAGTCTTATTATTGGTGGAATTACCGCAAGAGCGAGAGCACTATAGCAAACAATTGGTGTATAATACTTAGCAAAACGAGAAATAAAATTCTCCGCCTTTGCCTTCTTCATACTGGAATTTTCAACCATATCCAGTATTTTAGAAACTGTGGATTCTCCAAATTCCTTTTCGGTCCTTATCTTAAGCTGACCAGTAATACTTATACATCCACTTATTATCTGGTCGCCTTCTCTTACAGACCTTGGGACAGATTCTCCAGTTAAAGCACTGGCATCTATAGATGCCTCTCCTTCTATAACTATTCCATCAATAGGAACCTTTTCTCCAGGATTTACAACTATAATAGAACCTATCTCTATATCATCAGGATCCTCCTCTGAAATACTGCCATCCTCCTGAAGAAGATTTGCAGTATCAGGACATATATCCATGAGATCTGCTATATTTTTTCTGCTCCTGCCTACTGCTATACTCTGAAAAAGCTCTCCAACCTGGTAAAAAAGCATAACTGCTACACCTTCACGATATTCACCAGTTGCAATAGCCCCCACAGTAGCAATAGTCATCAAAAAGCATTCATCAAAAACCTGTCCATTCCTGATATTTTTAAATGCCTTAATAAGAACATCTATACCGACTATAAAATAAGGAATCAGATAACATATAAATTCGCACCATACCGGGGCTTTGACAAAAGCAAATAATATAGAAAGTCCAACTACAAGAATAAACGCGATTATACATCTTATCAGATTTTTTTTCTGCTTAGGCGTCATAATTAGATAAATATCTCCATATCATCTTCAATCTTCTTACAATTCTTTCTTGCGTCCTGTATAACCTGATCAGGGTCAACTCCATCCTCAAACTCTACTTTACACTTAAGAGTCATGAAACTAAGTGTAGCATCCTTAACACCCTGAGTGTTTTTAATAGCCTCCTGCATCTTCTCAGCGCATGCAGCACAGTCAACATCAACCTTGTAAGTCTTCTTCATTTTATATGCCTCCCATATAATTAAATGTAATTTATAATCAAATCAATCAATCAGTATAGTCGTTAAATATATAAGTAAAGCCTTATTATCTACTCCTCCAGATGCTCCATTCCTAAATCCAAAATAGATCTTACATGATCATCATCCAATGAATAGTATATACTCTTACCATCACGTCTGAACTTAACCAGTTTTGACTGTTTAAGAATCTTCAGCTGATGACTAACTGAGGATTGACTAAGATTCAGTACCATAGCTATATCATTAACACAAAGCTCATCATCAAAAAGACTATATAAAATCTTTACTCTGGTAGAATCACCAAATATTTTGAAAAGCTCAGCCAGATCATATAGGTATTCATCATCTGGCATATTGTTAGCAACACGCTCAGCAACCTCATCATGAAACTCTGTTCTATCACCCATGAAAAACTCCCCTTTAAACAAAATATACAAAAAATCAAATAGTGGACAAATAAATTTTTGAGCACTTTACATAATATCCGTAACTCATCTCTTGAACAAAATATCAATATATGAACATCTGTTCATGTGTTCAATATATCATTCTGATATAGGTATGTCAATAGGAAATTTTACAAAATTATGCACAAATCTCATAAAAATATTACATATTTATAAACACTTTTCCCAAAATGTTACAAAACTATTGCATTTGAGTTAAAAATGTTGTAAAACATAATAGCCAAAAATAATTATTTCACATTTGAATAAAATATTTTAGTTTTTAATTTATTATGTAAACCACAATATGTATGATGAACAATAAATTTTAATTATAAATATTGAATTTGAAGAGTAAAACTTAAGTCCGGGAGTCAACCGGAAAAGGAGAAAGAAAAATTATGGTAAAAGCTTTAAAAAATGGAATTGCTGCTATTACATTATTAACTGCATTTGCGGCAGCAGCATTTACACCTGCTATTAACACAGCCGCTGAGGAAGCATCACCTATTAATGCTTTTGCAAAGGAAATGCTTGAAAATCACGCAGCAGAAATTGAAGCTGATGAAAAGGCTAAAAAAAGAGAACAGCTTGTAAAAGAAAGTCGAATAGCTGATATCCAGAAGATGGAAGCTCAAATGAAGGAACTTACAAAGGCTAACAGAGAATTAACCATTGAAGAGAACAAACCTCATCTTAGACCTATCGGTACATATCAGCTTACAGCATATATTGCCACAGGAAACAGATGCGCATCAGGTGTTTATCCCAGGGAAAACCACACAGTTGCATGTAACTCCATACGAATGGGAACTAAGATATATATCGAAGGCTACGGTGAATATGTAGTTGAAGATACTGGCGGAATGAGCGGCGGAGTCATAGATGTATTCGTTTCTGACTACGGTACTGCTATCCAATTCGGACGTAGAACTGCGCAGGTATATATTATAGAAGATTAACCCCCATAAATACATAATATAAAGTGTCACTTCATTATTATATAAGTTGAAGTGGCATTTTTTTATTGCTGATATTTTAAAACATAATAATCCCATTATATTAACCTATTACTAATATCCACCTTCAAATAAGCTCCTACAAATATAAATTCATGCAAAAAAACGTCATTTCGGACGATTACAAGCATTTTCTTTTATGCTAAAATTAATTTGGTTTTGATTCAAAACCAAATTCTTATTAAATTTCTTATTAATTCTTATTAAAAATAAAACAGGAGGTTATTTAAATGGGACTTTTTGACGCAAAATACTGTAGTATCTGCGGTGAAAAAATCGGATTACTTGGAAACAGAAAGCTCGAGGATGGAAATTGCTGTAAAGACTGCGCTTCAAAGTTGTCTCCTTTCTTCTCTGAAAGAAGACATTCTACTGTTGATGAAATCAAGGATCAACTTGCATATCGTGAGCAAAATCAGCAGAATTTATCATACTTCAATCCTACCCTTGTTCTTGGAAACAACACAAAGGTTTATATTGATCAAAATTCTGGAACATTTGTAGTTTCTTCTGCAAATGACTGGAGAAAGACCAACCCTGATATTATCAATCTTAATCAGGTTACTGGTGTTTTCACAGAACCAAAGGAACACAGAAGAGAAATCTACAGAAAAGATTCTGAAGGTCATTCTGTAAGCTACGAACCAAAGAGATACGAATATTCATATGAATTCAGAACTACTATCAATGTTAATTCACCATACTTCGATGATATTAGCTTTGAACTCTCTTCAAGCACTAAGCGCCCTACTTCTGTAAATGATCTGGCTTATCGTAACTGTGAGCAACAGGGAATGCAGATACAACAGGCTCTTACAGGCAGCGGAGGCATGGGAATGGGCATAAACAACATGGGTATGGGCAACATGGGCATGAACAGCGGACTTGGACAAAGAGTTAGTCAGAATGTAGGCGGTGTTGCTGGTGGAATTCTTGGTCAGGTTATAAATGCAGCAGAAAACGGTCTTGCAGGAAATAATATGAACCAGGGTATGGGCATGAACGGCATGAACCAGCAAGGTATGGGCATGAATGGCATGAACCAGGGCATGGGCATGAACGGCATGAACCAAGGCATGAACCAAGGCATGGGCATGAATGGCATGAACCAAGGCATGGGCATGAACGGCATGAACCAGCAAGGTATGGGCATGAATGGCATGAACCAAGGCATGGGCATGAACGGCATGAACCAGCAAGGTATGGGCATGAATGGCATGAACCAGGGTATGGGCATGAATGGCATGAACCAAGGCATGGGCATGAATGGCATGAACCAGGGTATGGGCATGAATGGCATGAACCAAGGCATGGGCATGAACAATATGAACGCCGGACAGATGGCTCCTGCGGGATGGGTATGTGAGTATTGTGGAACAACCAATACTGGTGATTTCTGTACAGGCTGCTCAAGTCCTAAGCCTATGTAAAACATTTTAAATTATAAATTTTAATAATTTATATATTTGAATATCATATAAATACTTTATATA
>JAILGP010000094.1 GCA_024696635.1 Eubacterium sp.
ATTATTCTTTTATAATTATTCTTTTATAATTATTCTTTTATAATTATTCTCTTCCGTCCCAGCAATATGTACAAAGCTTGCTCTTATCAAGTCCAGTAGCAGCTATCATATCGTCAAGTCTGTTGAACTTAAGGGTTGTAAAGTTAAGTCTGGTTCTGATTCTTTCAAGCATATTATGATATCTATCTGAATCAGGATTAGCATAGTCATCCAGAATAGTTCTATCTACATTTTCACCCTCTTCTTCACTAATAACCTGTCTTGCAATAAGCTCCATTTCTGAGTTGGACCTGGAGAAGTTTATGTATTTACACCCAAAGAGAAGTGGTGGACATGCTGGACGAATATGAACCTCCTTAGCACCGCTTTCATAAAGGAATTCTGTTGTTTCTCGAAGCTGTGTTCCTCTAACGATGGAATCATCTATAAGAAGAAGCTTCTTACCATCAATAAGCTCATGAACAGGAATAAGCTTCATCTTTGCAATGAGATTTCTCTTATCCTGATGAGTTGGCATAAATGAACGAGGCCAGGTTGGTGTATATTTAACAAATGGTCTTGAAAATGGTACACCTGACTTATTTGCATATCCCATAGCATGAGCTGTACCTGAGTCAGGAACACCAGCTACAGAATCAATATTATCCTTAGTATAACCATCTCTTGAAGCAAGAGCTTCACCACATGAATATCTCATCTGTTCTACAGATACGCCTTCATATCTTGCTGAAGGATAGCCATAATAAACCCAAAGGAAAGTACAGATACGAAGATCCTGTCCAGGCTTAACCATTACAGTTACTGCCTCAGGAGTCATAACATCTATCTCACCAGGACCAAGTTCCTTAAAATCCTTATAGCCAAGATTTAAATAGGAAAATGATTCAAATGCAGCACAGAAGCCTTCACCTTCCTTATAGCCTACCACCACAGGTGTTCTACCAAATTTATCTCTGGCAAGATAAACTGCATCCTGAGTAAGAACCAGGATTGTCATGGATCCCTTTATCTTATCCTGGGCAGACTGAATACCCTCAATAATATTATCCTTCTGATTAATAAGGGCTGCAGTAAGCTCTGTCTTATTAACCTCTCCCGTACTCATCATCTGGAAATGTGAACCGCCATTATTGAATACATCAGCAATAAGTTCATCAGAATTATTAATCTTACCCACACAAACAATGGCATAAGTACCATGATGAGACCTTACAAGTAATGGCTGAGGATCATAATCTGATATACAACCTATACCAAGGTTTCCTTCCATCTCATGAACATCACCAGAAAACTTGCTTCTGAATGGAGCATTCTCAATATTATGAATAGCTCTGTTAAAACCATTTCTTCCATGAACTACCATACCAGCACGTCTTGTACCAAGATGTGAATGATAATCAGTTCCATAAAAAAGATCAAAAACCGAATCTCCCTTTAAAGCTGTAGCAAAAAATCCACCCATGTTAACTCCTAGAAATCTATATTAAAATTTATAATCAAACGACAAGTTTTATAGTAACACAAAGAGCCACCAAGTAAAATACATAAAACTTACAAAATGAAATAAAATCTTTAGTAAATTTGAAGACAATTTTTACAATAAAAATTGTCAGAAAATTTAAAATGCCCCGCCTGTCAAACAGGGGCGCATTTTAAATAAATATTTATTAATTTTTATTTACCAGCTTCTACAACAGCGTCAGCAAGAGCTTCTATCTCAGGGATATCAGACTTTTTAACTGAAGACTTAATTGTAACAACCTTATCAAGAACCTGGATATTCTTCCAACCTTCAACAATAGACTTAATAGTACGAGCTGCTGATGGAGCCCATGAACCATTTTCCATGATTGCAATTTTTCTATTTTGATATGTCTTAGCACTAAGATGTGTAAGAAAATCATGCATAGGAAGAAATACTCCTGCATCATAGCTTGATGCACAAAGAACCATACGGTCATATCTGAAAGCATCTTCAACACATTCAGCAATATCTTCACGACATAGATCAGATATAGCAACCTTTTCTCCTCTTGCCTCAAGCATTTCAGCAAGCATCTTAGCAGCCTTTGCAGTATTACCATGAATTGATGCATAAGCTACAAATACACCATGATCTTCAGGCTCATAACTACTCCATGTATTATAGGTATCAAGATAGTAACCTATCTCATCACCGGGCATAGGAAGTACAGGTCCATGAAGAGGAAGAATCTTCTCTATTCCAAGAGGCTTAGCCTTCTTAAGAAGTGTCTGAACCATATTCCCATACTTACCAACGATTCCAAAATAATAACGTCTTGCTTCACATGACCATCCTTCAGGATCATCAAAATCTAAAGCTCCAAATTTACCAAATGCATCAGCAGAGAATAATACCTTTTCACTCTGTTCAAAGGTCATCATTACTTCTGGCCAATGAATCATAGGTGCAAGGATAAACTGAAGTGTATGACTTCCTACAGAAATTGTATCTCCTTCTTTAACAGTATAAGCTCTGTCTCCAAGATCAAGATCCTCAAAAAACTGTGGAAGCATAGAAAATGTCTTTACATTACCAACAATTGTTGCTTCTGGAAATGCATCTATACAAGCCTTAAAGCTTCCTGAATGATCTGGTTCCACATGCTGAACCACAAAATAATCCAGCTTTCTTCCACCAAGGGCTTCCTTTACATTTGCCAGCCACTCTTCTGTCTTGTGAGCATCAACGCTATCCATAAGTACTGTCTTCTCATCCAAAATTACATAAGAATTATATGACATACCTTCCGGTACAATATACTGACTCTCAAAAAGATCTATCTCATGATCATCAACACCAACATATTTAATTGCATCGCTTACATTTGTTACCATAAAAACCTCCTATTAATTAATACCGAGGACAGTATAATCTTTATCTTCAACTACCTTTTTAAGTTCATCATCTGATACATCCTTAGTAAGTTCAAGAACAGCAGTTCCTTCAACATGACTTACCTTGGCATCAGCTACTCCATCAACCTTAAGAAGAGCCTTTTTTACAGTAGCTTCACAATGTTCACACATCATTCCTTCGATATTCATTGTTTTTTTCATAATGTCACCTCCGTTGTCTGACTTATTTATAATACTATTACTTCTTTTTTCTTGCAACTTTGACTTGATATTATTTATTGTTTCATCAATAGAATTTTTCACCTGTGGATTTCTTAGAAAACCAGGCACTTTATCTTTTTTATTACTTTTTAATTTAAAAAGATTAAGCCTTAAAGCGTTCATACAAACAAAAAAACTTGACATAGCCATGGCTGCTGCACCATACATAGGTTTCATGGATATTCCATATAAACCCATGGCAAGAGGAATACATAAAGCGTTATAGAAAAATGCCCAGAAAAGATTCTCATGAATATTTCTTATTGTAGCCCTGCTTAATCTTATTGCAGAAGCAACATCTTTAATAGAACTCTTCATAATAACCACATCTGCGGCATCTATAGCTACATCTGCACCTGCACCAATGGCAAAGCCTGTATCAGACCTGGTAAGAGCTATGGCATCATTAATACCATCTCCCACCATAGCCACCTTAATATTGGAGCCTTTTGCAGATTTATTTCCAGCCCTTAGTTCAATATTTTGAAGACTGGTAATCAGCATTTCCTTCTCATCAGGCATAACTCCGGCTATTACATAGTCAATACCAGCTTGTTTCGCAATTACCGAAGCTGTTTTCTCATTATCACCAGTAAGCATAATACTTGTAATACCCATATTATGTATTTCTTTTATAGCCTCTTCGCTATCTTCCTTAATTTGGTCAGCAACTGCTATAAATCCAAGATATTTATCCCCTCTTGTAAACAAAAGGGGAGTCATTCCCTGAGAGGCTATTTCATCAGCCTTTAAAATATATTTATTATCAATTTTAGATCCAATATATTTTATGCTTCCACCCTCTAAGATATATCCGTTATTATCCCTCGCCTTAAGACCTGAACCAGCAAGAGTTTCAAAGGATGTAGTTTCTATACTATCTATCTCTAATTTTTTATCTGTATTATCCTTATCAACATAATCTACAATAGCTTTGGCCAGAGGATGTTCTGACATTTTTTCCAAGGCATAGGCTGTGCTAAGAAGTTCTTTTTCACTAACTCCATCTGAGGGATATATTCCACTAATACCAGGCTGTCCCTTAGTAATAGTTCCTGTTTTATCAAGTACAACTATACCTAGTCTTCCTGCACCCTCTAAAGACTGAGCTGTTTTATAAAGAATTCCGTTTTTTGCTCCAAGACCATTTCCAACCATTATTGCAACAGGTGTTGCAAGACCAAGTGCACAAGGACAAGAAATTACAAGAACAGATATCGCTCTTGCAAGAGAAAAACTCACATCATGACATATAAACATCCATACAATAAATGTTATCACAGCAATACCTATAACAGACGGAACAAATATAGCCGATACCTTGTCTGCTATCCTGGCAAGAGGAGCCTTGGTCGCTGCAGCATCTCCTACCATTTTGATAATCTGTGAAAGAGTTGTATTTTCACCAACTCGAGTAGCCTTACACCTTACAAAACCATTTATATTAAGTGTACCTGCAGAGACAGTGTCACCTTCCACCATATCTACAGGAATACTCTCTCCTGTAAGCATAGATTCATTAATAGATGTTGTGCCTTCTATTATAACTCCATCAACCGGAACCTTATCTCCAGCTTTAAGGATATAAATATCATCCACCAAAACATCATCAACAGGAATTGTAACATTAGTACCATTTCTTTCCACAAGGGCATTGTCAGGAGAAAGAGAAAGAAGACTCTTAAGGGCATCTGTTGTTCTTCCCTTTGATTTTGCCTCAAGTAATTTTCCTACAGTAATAAGTGTTGGTATCATTGCTGCAGATTCAAAATATATATCATCCATAAGACTCATGACACCATCACTATCACCCTTACTCATGGCATTAATCATTGCAAAAAGTGCCACAAGACTATATACAAATGAAACTGAGCTACCAAGAGCTACAAGTGTATCCATATTAGGAGCACCAGAGAAAAGGGTCCTAAATCCATTAATGAAGAATTTTTTATTAATAAACATTACCACAATAGCTATAATCATCTCTAATACAGTAATAGAGACAGAATTATTAAGAACTGGAGGTACAGGCCATCCCCACATCATATGACCCATGGAAAAATACATAAGTATAATTAAAAGAACAATTGAACTAGTAAGTCTTTTTACAAGTATAGGAGATTCCTTATCCTCAAGGGATGCCTTTAAAGAATCTCTAAGCAAACCCTGTCCAGATCCAGACTTTGCATCCAATGATTTTTCAGGAGTACCAAAAACAGACGCGCCATAGCCCGCCTTTTCAATAGCTTCAATTATTGCCTCATCACTTATATCGGCATCACTGGCCTTCCCTTCTACACCCATAGAATTAGTAAGAAGGCTGACAGAGCAGGATTCTACACCATCCACACCAAGAACCGCCTTTTCAACCCTGGCCTGACATGCAGCACAGCTCATACCTGTTACCGAATATTTTTTCATAATTGTTCCCTTCAAGTTAGATATTTCTAACCAAGTATAATACAAAGAATTATCTGTGTCAAACAATCAAAATATCAAAAATCCGTCATCTCAATCAAATCTTTAAAATCTGCATTTCAATCAAAACTTTAAAATCTGCATTTTAATCAAAATTTTTAAAATCTGTCATCACAATATCTGAACCAAATTATATATTTAGACATAAAAAAAAGTGTCCAAAAATCCAACTGTATATCAGTCATGCTTAGAATAATCAGACACTTTAATTATTTATATTATGAATTAAAATCCTTCATAAGGAGTTTAAAAGAATAAGCAGGCACATCCACTCCTACAGCCTTCATAACATGATTAGTAAAGAGTTCTACATAATCACCATCATCTTCATTAATCCAAGCTGTTCTGTCAGACTCCGTATAATTAAATATAGCAATTATTTTCTCTCCATCGTAATACCTGCCCATAGCCAGGGTTCCGGCATCCCAGGTATCCATAGTCCAGGTATCTGCATAATTGCTGAAAGCCCTATGTGTTTTCTTAATTTCAATCAGCTTTAGCATAGCATCATATATAAGATTCTGAATGCTGCCAGCCCTTCTTACCGTCTGAACATCCTTCCAATTCATAGGTCCCCTTTGGACATATCTTGCATCAGAGGATTTTTTCTGATCACTTTTATAGCTATAATCATTTATGGTACCAATTTCATCCCCAGCATATATCATAGGAATCCCAGTATTCATAAAAAGAAACATATGGTGCATCATAAATTCCCTAAGGGCATAATCCATCATCATATCATCATGCTCCATCCTTGCCTTTTCAATACCTGTCAAAGAGGCTGTTGTCCCACATATTCCACTTGGCTTTGATATAGGATCCCTATTATAGAGAATCGCAATAGAATCTGAATTTTCTTCCTTTCCGGTAAAATATTTATTCAAATAATTAATATGAGATTCCTTTTCGATAGAATCTTCATTAAGAAGATCAAAATTTAGATCCCAGGTGATTTCATCAGCATTTCTAATATAATTTAAAAATGTATATGATTTGGGAAATGTATTTGTCAGATCAATAGCATTTTTTACAAGCTTACAATTTCTCGTCGCAATAGTATGCCATACAGTACCCATCATATTATAATTATAAAGCATATGACATTCTGGTTTATTATCAGAACCAAAGTATGAAAGTACAGTTTCAGGTCTAGATTCAACATGCCCCAAAAGCGCAGTACCAGGACAAACTATTTCCATAATAAGTCTTATCATTCTTATTAAATTATGAATCTCATGATTATTCCTGCAGGTAGTGCCAGCCTCTTTCCATATATATGATATTCTATCCAGCTTAATGATATCAGCCCCCTGATTAGTAAGAAAAAGCAGGTTTTCAACCATCTCATTAAAAACTGCCGGATTCTTATAATTAAGATCCCAGTTATCAGAATAAAAGGTGGTCATAACAAAGGATTTAAGTTCAGGAATGTAAGTAAAATTTCCCGGCGCTCTTTCAGGAAGCACCTGAGGAATAAATTCATCATAAGCATTAACTAAATCATAATCCTTAATAAAAATATAATAATCTTTATATTTCATATGGCCCTTAATAGCCTTTTTTGCCCATATATGATTATTAGATGTATGATTCATATCCAGTGAAATAATAAGATTTATCCCTTTTTTATGACATGCATCCGTAAGACTGTATAGATCATCAATACTCCCTATATTTTTTCTTACTTTTCTGTAATTAGAAACTGCATATTCATATATATCACTTCCCCCTGGTCCTTCTAATATTGGAAAAAGCTCTATAGTGTTAACACCTAATTTTTGAATATAGTTAAGCTTTTTTTCAAGCCCCAAAATACTACCGGCATAATTATCTACAGAAATCTGCATTCCAACCCTGTCATGGCATCTGTACCAATTTGTGGTTACTTCTCTTACCCTGTCTAGTTTCTTTAGTTCTTTTCTTCTATCAGTATAGAAAGCTTCCATTTGCTGACATAATAAGTCAAACATGGTTTCATCATCATAGATTTCCATGTAAAGATATTTAAGTTCATCAATGGATATTTCTAATCTTTCTTTATATCTTTTCTTTTCTGCAGGAGTTAAATCCATTATAAACCTCCCCCATACAAAACATTCTAATTAAAAATCAAACCATAACCCTAAGAACGTTTCTAAGCACCTTCATTTCTATATGAGTCTCATCTCCAATATATTCCCCATCAGCATGAAGGACCATAGGTCTGTCAGCATCAAATACAAGATATTCAGCATCTCTAAGGAGAAAGCCCTTTTTCCCAACATGCTTAGCTTTCATAAGTACTGGAAGCATAAGAAATGTGCGCCATCTCGGAATTCCTGAAACAGCACAAATTGAAAGAAGTCCATCCTCAGCATCAGCTGCAGGATTCATAGGAACCCCTCCACCCTCAGCAGAAAAATTCATAGCTGCAAG
>JAILGP010000161.1 GCA_024696635.1 Eubacterium sp.
ACTTATGTCAACAAAAAGAAATTTTTTGTTTTAATAAACAGTATTTTGTGCAAAGTGTTCATTTAAATATACATTTAAATAGTAGAAACAGGTTCAAATATTTATTTTTCTTGACTTTTATAGAGGTTAAAAATATAATAGTGTAGATTTGCCCTTATTAGTGGTATTTTTTAGTGACCTTTAATAAGAGGCCGGTAAATATTTTATTTATAATTATTTAAAAGAAAGGAAGTACAAATTATGAAGATGACATTTCAGCCTAAAAAGAGACAGAGATCAAAGGTTCATGGTTTTAGAAAGAGAATGCTTACAGCTAATGGACGTAAGGTACTGTCAGCTAGACGTGCTAAGGGTAGAAAATCCCTTACAGTTTAATTATTTTAGATTTTAGTATTACATATTTAGATTGTATTTAATTAAATTGTATTTATTGTAGGTATATTAAATAGTAAATTATGAAAAGTAATACTTATATCAAAAGCTCCAGAGAGTATAGCCTGGTTTATAACCACAAAGAATCGAGGGCAAATAAATATTTAGTGATGTACATTTTAGAAAACGACCGGATGTACAGTAGAATTGGAATCTCTGTGAGTAAAAAGGTCGGGAATAGTGTTGTAAGACACAGATTAAAAAGACTTGTAAGAGAATGCTACAGATTAAACAAAGAACAGATAAAAACAGGTTATGATATTGTAGTTGTTGTAAGACAGAATGCTGTAGGAAAGAATTATTGGGAAATAGAAAGTGCTTTTCTGCATTTGTGCAAGCTGTTTAAGATTAATAATATTAATTTATGAAGTAGCAATTATGAAAAAGATTTGTATATCTATTATCAGGTTTTATCAGAAACATTTGTCGCATTTGAAAGGACATGGAACATGCATATTTTACCCTACATGCTCAGAATATGCGATTCAAGCTTATGATAAATATGGATTTTTTAAGGGGACTCTATTAACCATATGGAGAATTCTTAGATGTAATCCTTTTAATAAGGGTGGATATGATCCCGTTCCATAGTGAAAACCTAGAGAATAAATATATATAATATGAAGTAAATATTTTATTTATTATTCTTGTAGGAAATTCGTAGAGGAAATTGGAATGATTTTAACTCAGACATCAGGCATTATAATGGGTCCTGTCACTAGGTTGCTGGGACTGGTTTTTAATGCAATCTATAATTTATTTTATGGAATGGGTATAGAATCAATTGCTCTTAGTATAGTTGTTTTTACTATATTAATAAGATTTATACTATTCCCATTCAACATAAAACAAACCAGGTCTTCAAAGATACAGCAGTATCTTAGACCGGAATTTAATAAAATTAATAAAAAATACAAAGGTAAAAAGGATCAGGATTCAATGCTGGCTCAGCAGAAAGAGACCAGAGAACTTCAGGAAAAGTATGGAATTAAGATGACTCAGGGTTGTCTTACTTCATTACTTCAGTTCCCGGTTTTCATCGGACTCTATAACGTTATCCAGAATATCCCTGCCTATGTAGATCATATCAGGTCATTATATGTGCCAATTGCAAATGCTGTTTATAATACTGAAGGTGCTCATGATCTGATTGAAACATTTGTAAGTGACAATAAAATAACACGTCTTACATCAAAGCTTGTTGAATTTACTTCAACAACAGATAGTAGTTCAGGAGATGGTCTTAGCGCATTTAATTATATAATCGACGTATTATATAGATGTAATGATGATCTTCTTCAAAAAGTAGGCCAAGTATTTTCATCAAATTCTGATGTTGCAACAGCAATAGCAGCTAATCAGCAGCATATATCCAATGTAAACCATTTTATATTTGGTATCAATCTTGCTGAAGCTCCAGGTTTCCATCTTACACCTGCTCTTATGATTCCTATTATTTCTGGTATTTGTCAGCTCCTTAGTATGCTGGTTATGCCTATGAATGAAACAGGTGATCCACAGCAGGATGCTCAGATGAAATCTATGCGTAGGTCTATGTATTTTATGCCTATTATGTCATTTATAGTAACTGTAAATGCACCTGCAGGTCTTGGTATCTACTGGGCAACTTCTGCATTTATCAGTTTCCTTATAACTGTTTTCTCAAATCTTTACTATGATCATGTTGATATGGAAAAGATTGTTCAGAAGCAGATGGTTAAAGCTGAAAAGGAAATCGCTAAGCGTAAGGCTTCAGGTAAGAAAACATTTAGCGAGAAAATGGCTGAAATGGCTAGTGGTCAGACTGAACAGGAAGGAACATCTTCTTCAACTGCAACCAGAGTCACTACATATAGTAATATGAATCTTAAAAATTATAATAATTCTGATGCGGATGATGATACTGAAGCAGATGAATCATATGATAGGTCAGAAATAGTTCCGAAGAAGGGCTCACTTGCAGATAAAGCAAATGCAGTAAAGCGCTTCAATAATACGGGGGTATAAAATAGAAATATGGAATTTAGAGAATTTACAGGAAAGACTGTTGACGATGCTTTAATTGAAGCAGCAACAACTCTTGGAATAGCAAGCTCAGAGCTTGAAGTTGAGATAGTAAGCAAGGGAACAGGTGGATTTCTTGGAATTGGTGCTAAACCTGCTGTAATTAATGCAAGACCAAAGCAGGAAGTTAGCGATGATCTGGATGATATTCTTGCAAATGCTAAGAAACCTAGTCGTTCAGGTAAGAATCCAGTAAAGCCTGCTGCTCCTAAGAAAGAAGAAGTAAAGCCAGAGACTAAATCAGAAGAAGTTAAGTATGCAGCTCCTAAGAAGGAAGAAAAGACTACTGAATATCAGAAGCCAGCTACAGAAAGCTTTAATGATTCTAAGGAATACTCAAAGGATAATAATGAAGATTTAGATAAAGAGGATCTTCAACCTGCAGAAATTGATGATTCAATCATAGATGAAACAAAGGAATATATTAAGAAGATATTCGATGCTATGGAACTTGAATCAACAATTGAAATATCTCTTGATAAGATGACTAGAACAATGAATATTGATGTTGAAGGACCAGAAATGGGAATCATCATTGGTAAACGTGGACAGACACTTGATGCTCTTCAGTATCTTATAAGTTTATTTGTAAATAAGAAGAGCGAAACATATATAAGAGTTAAGCTTGATACAGAAAATTATAGAGAGCGCCGTAGAGAAACACTTGAGAATCTTGCTAAGAATATTGCATTCAAGGTTAAGAAATCAAGAAGATCCTTTGCTCTTGAACCAATGAATCCTTATGAGAGAAGAATCATTCATTCAACTCTTCAGGGAGACAGATATGTAACAACCAAGTCTGAGGGTGAAGAGCCTTATCGTAAGGTTATTGTTTATCCTAAAAAGAATGGTCGTCAATAATTAAAAAGTTTATAAATAAAACCTCCATCTTATGTGTTTAAAGATGGAGGTTTTTATTTATAGTTTAAATATAAAATTAATTATTATAATGAATTATCATCA
>JAILGP010000194.1 GCA_024696635.1 Eubacterium sp.
TATATTAATAGCTCTTAAATTTAATAACTCTTATAAATATAACAAAAATATAAAAAGGGTCCAAGTATTTTTAAAAATTATCATAATTTTCAAAAATATATGGACCCAAAACCAATGCTATTTAATAGAAATATTATTTGATAACATGTACCCAACCTTCAGGTCCCTCAATCTTACACATCTGAATACCAGTAAGTGTATCGTAGAGTTTCTGAATTGTAGGTCCCATTGCCTCCATTCCACTTGGGAAGGCTATTTCCTTACCGTGGTCAACTATCTTTCCAACAGGAGAAATAACTGCTGCTGTTCCACAAAGACCACACTCATCAAAGGATGGAACTTCATCAAGATAAACTTCTCTTTCTTCTACTTCAAGTCCAAGGTAATCTCTTGCAACTATTTCAAGGGATCTTCTTGTTACTGAAGGAAGTATACTATTTGACTTAGGTGTAATAAACTTGTTACCCTTAATAAAGACAACATTTGCACCACCTGTTTCTTCTATCTTTGTTCTTGATGCAGGATCAAGATAAAGGTTCTCATCATATCCCTGCTTATGCGCATCAACTATAGCATGAAGCGACATAGCATAGTTAAGTCCTGCCTTAATATGACCTGTTCCATGAGGAGCTGCTCTATCAAAATCACTTATACGAATGGTTATAGGCTTTGCGCCACCCTTAAAGTAAGGTCCTACAGGTGTTGTAAGAATTCTGAACTGATACTCATCAGCAGGCTTAACACCAATAACTTCATTTGAACCAAACATGAAAGGTCTGATATAAAGAGTTGCTCCACTTCCAAATGGAGGAACATAATCTTCATTTGCAAGAACTACCTTATCAACCGCATCCAAAAATCTTTCTGCAGGGAAAACAGCCATCTCAAGTCTCTTAGCTGTATCAACCATTCTCTGGGCATTCAGATCAGGGCGAAATGTAACAATATGTCCATCTTCTGTCTCATATGCCTTAAGTCCCTCAAAACAAGACTGTGAATAATGAAGAACACAGGCACATTCGCTCATTGTAATAGTATGGTCAGGTGTTATAACACCATCATCCCATTTTCCATCCTTGAAATTCGATACATAACTGGCATCTGTCTGTATATATCCGAAACCAAGTGAACCCCAATCAATATCCTTCTTAGCCATAACATGAATCTCCTTTGTTCACTTTAAATTTAATCTACATTCATTGTACCCCCAAGTTTTTGATTGTCAAGAAAAAATGTAAACTCATTACATTATAAACCAAAACCTTACTTGTGATTTGAAGGCAAATGTTGTAAACTAATGATGTTAAAGTTTTATAACTTGTTCGGTAATTTGGGGACCGGAAAAAGGCTTAATTTCTTTCAAAGAAAATTATACTATAGGGGGAAACTATGAACGAAAACGGAAGCTTCATGGATTGGCTGAAGCTAAGATGGAAAATGATTAGTGTAAGTGACACAAGATTTTTTCGCTTTATATGGATAGTCGCTATTTCCATCACATTGGTTACTGTTTTAATCAGTGCAGGAGTTACAGCCTCAAACAACAAGAAACTAAAGGCTGAGGAAGAACAGAAGGCTGCTGAAGAAGTGGCGGCAAAGGAAGAGGAAGAAGCAGCGATGCTGGCCACAATAACTGATGCCACAGCTACCGACGCAACAAGTGATGTAGACGCTTGGATGACTATACTGATTAGTGCCTCCAGCCCTCTGCCAGAAGGATATGAAGTTCCTGAATTCACAGAACTCAGAGGTGGCAAAAGAGTCGACAGCCGTATATATCCCGAGCTTCAGCGTATGTTTGATGACGCAAGAGCCCAGGGCTACTCTCCTTATGTTGATACGGCCTACATAGATAATGCTGGTCAGCAGGAGCTCTTCGATGAAAAGGTACAGGAATTTATTAATTCAGGAATGACAGATGAACAAGCTAAGGTTGAAGCAGGAAACTGTGTTGCACAGCCTGGAACCAGCGAACATCAATCTGGTCTTGCAATAGATGTATATTCTGATGCAGGTGATGAAGATCAGACAGCTCTTTGGACTTGGCTTAATGAAAACAGCTACAAATATGGATATATAGTACGTTATCCTGAAAACAAGGTAGATATCACAGGTGTATCCTATGAATCCTGTCACCTCAGATATGTTGGCGTAGATGCCGCAAATATAATGTTTATAAATGGTTGGTGCCTTGAAGAATTTCTAACAAACAGATAATCAATATTCAAACTAATATGATTGCATATAAACATTAATATTTCAAACACAAAAAGACGACTGCATGATAAGTGCGGTCGTCTTTTTATTTTCCTTAATAAACTAATAAACTCTTCAAAAGTGAAAAGAATCTTTAGCTAAGAAGATTCTTCAGTAAATAAGAATCATTATGCAAGGGATGGTCTATCATAATTATCTGAAATAGTATGCTTAAGCTTATACTCTCCAAGTCTGCTCTGAATTCTTGCAACAGGATCAAGAAGATCACTGATCGATGAATCATGATTAAGATGATCAATAATTATAGCCATGTATTTAGCCATATCTGTTGAGCAATACCATTCCTTTTCAAAGAGCATTGGATTCTGATAAATAACATTTGTTGTTATCACCTTATCAAATACTCCCTCAGCATATGCCTTGTCAAACACATCAAGTCCAGCTGTGAAAAGACCAAAGGTTGCTATACAGAACACTCTCTTTGCATGACGTTCCTTGAGCTGACGGCATACATCAAGCATACTCTCACCAGATGCAATCATATCATCTATGATAATAACATCCTTACCTTCAACATCATCACCTAAGAACTCGTGAGCAACAATAGGGTTCTTTCCATCAACAATCTTAGTATAATCTCTTCTCTTATAGAACATACCTACATCAACACCACAATGGTTAGCAAAATAAATTGCTCTATGCATAGCGCCCTCATCAGGACTTATAACCATCATATGATCTGAATCAATATCCAGGTCAGTGTAGGACTTAAGTAAAGTTTTGATGAACTGATATGTAGGCATAAGATTCTCAAAGCCTACTGTAGGGATAGCATTCTGAACGCGTGGATCATGTGCATCAAATGTAATAATATTCGATACACCCATTGAAACAAGCTCCTGAAGCGCCATAGCGCAGTCCAACGATTCACGGCTAGTACGCTTATGCTGTCTTGACTCATAGAGGAAAGGCATGACAACATTAATTCTATGGGCTTTTCCTGTAGTAGCAGCTATAACTCTCTTGATATCAGCATAATGCTCATCTGGAGTCATAGGCACCATACGTCCTCCCAAATTATACTCAATTCCTGTATTTGTTACATCTGCGAGAATATAAAGGTCAGTTCCTCTTACTGAATCCTTAAGAGTTCCTTTAGCTTCTCCCGATGCAAATCTAGGACACTCTGAATCAATAAGATATGAATCTCTTGTGTAACCATTGAACATATTATGATCCTTATTAATATGCTCCCTCTCCTTACGCCATCTTACAAGGTAATCATTAACGCTCTTTCCAAACTTTTCACTACTCTTAAGTGCAACAATTCCTAGTTTTCCTGCGGGTACTGTAATCAGTTTACTTTGATCTGGCATTTCTTTTCCTCCATTTTTGCCCTTTGTCTGATGAAAATCACATTACTGTCTCGCCTTAATAAGGCGAATATCATCTCCATAGACTGTATAAAGAGTATAATTATCAACAATCCTGGAAGTTATACGTTTAGTGTATCTATCCTGTACAGTTCCAAGATCTAGATTTGTAGATATGAGCGTTGGCCGCTCAGTCAAAATTCTTTTATTGATTATCTCAAAGAGCTGAGACAGGACAAAAGAACTTAAAACCTCAGTTCCGAGATCATCAATTATCAGCAGGTCACTATTATAAACATATTCGTAAATAGATTCAACAGAAATTCTATCTTTGGGATTTTTAGACAAAATATACTTCGAAATTACCTCTTCAAACAGTTCATTTGCCGAAAGATATAGCACAGTTTTACCCTTATCAAGCAATTCTTTAGCTATACAGTTAGATAGAAATGTCTTTCCCAGGCCTGTTCCTCCATATATAAAAATCCCCTTTGAACCAGGTCCAAAATCATCAACAAACTTTTTTGCCATATCCAGAAGTCTTTTTTCATTATCATAAGGACTTATTTTTCTCCCCTCAGGAATCTCCTTACTATAATAATCCAGATTAAATGTATTAAAATTTTCCTTTTTCAATAGGTTATGAAGATTTGACCTTTTATATAGTTCATCTATCATAAGCTTTCTGACACATTTACAGGACTCATTATTGTAAACACCTGAATCCTTACATAAAGGACATGAGTAAATGGGTTCAAGATAATCCGCCGGATATCCTGCTTCTTCCATAATCCTATGTTTTTCAGTCGATAATCTATCTATATCTTCTCTATAGGTTTTAGAACCTTCTTTTTTCTGAAGTCTGAGTTTAATCTCACGGATACCAATCCCAGAAATCTCCTTATCAAGAGCCTCTACCCTTGGAAGTCTTTCATAAACCTCCATAAGTCTATCCTGATGAAGTCTTTCATTTCTGCTTCTAACCTGACTAAGATATGATTCTATATCCACATTTTCTATTTCTTTTGTTATCAAGACTCATTACCTCCATTTAGGAAGAAATTCTCAATTTCAAGAAGTTTATCCTTATCATCATCGCCAGAAACCTGACCCACACTACCTTTAGAAGACGCTTTTGAAGAAGTGTACCTTGAAGAAGTATTCATCGATGCTGCTATTTTTTTTGCTTTAAACTCCTCATCAATTTTATTTATATCCTTAAAGGTGTGTACTCCCTTTTCAAACCAGTCTTTAAGAATTCCATTAACATATTTAAATGTAACATCATTAGGACTATTAAGTACCGCTCTATTGCAAGCTTCTTTGATAATAGCCTCCGAAAAACCAAACTCCTCAATCCATTTATTTATATATTTTTTCTCAGCAGGAGCAGGAGTATACCTATTAGTAATACCCATTGTTTTCATTATACTGGAATAAAGAGTAAGATACCTTTCTGTATAAGCTATAGCATCCCCACGGTTGGTTATGCCCTCTTCATACCAATTTTTAGCAACTGCTTCTATATAATAAAAGCTGGTCTTTTTAACCTCTGCACAATATTCAAGCAAATATTCACATAAATCAAAGGAAAAGCCAAGCTGATCCTTTATATATATAAGAGAATTAAGTTCTTTCTGTGAAAGTCCCCTCTCACAATATGCTTCTGCCTCACTTATAAGATTACTTAATTCATTGTCCTCAAGCTTAGATGCAATCTCAGCTTTTGTAGGCTGCTTCTTTTTAGGAGCATGCAAAGAATCTTCCGGATTACTTACTGTCTCATCTGACTTAATTATTGTATCTTTTTTATTTGATTCAGCTTCCAATTCTTTTTCAGAAGTATTTTGTGAAGAATCATTCTCATCAGATGACTTTGAAGAAGATAAATCAATAATCTTTGATTTTTCCTCACTTATAGCATTATCCTTTGCATTTCTTTTTTTCTTTCCTTCAACTGAAAGTCCAAAATCCACCAATCTAAGATCAGAAGTTAATTCCACCTCTGGCCTCTTTAAAGTACGAAGTGTAATTCCGGTGACCTCTCCCTCATCATTATAGCTCAGAGAAAGAACATCCGCCTTTATCCAATAACGTATAGCTCTACATACATCCTTTTCTGTACAACTCATATGGTCAGCTATATCAGTTATGGTTATAGGTCTTCCAGATTGAGAAAGCATAGCAAGATAAAGATAAAGTTTGACAAAATCCCCATTTGCATCTGTCATATAATACTCTATAAAATTGTTTGATATATTAGTAAAATCCACCGCTTGAGAGGAGACATTTATAATTCCCATTTGTGTAACCTTCTTAATATTTTAATACTATAAAAATCCTTTATTATAAAGGTTTTCCGATATATTTCATCCCACAAATATATACCTTATTTTTAATGCTACTCGATTGTAACAGAATGATTAATTTATTGCAAATGACCATAGAGGTCAAAATAGACTCTTAGGCATATGTTGAATCTGTTGATAATGTTCAAAGTTTTTATGACTACTCTCTGAAATGCCACAAAAAAGACCAGTTTTTAATTAACTGGTCCTCTTAGTGATTGTTGATAAGTAATCAAATGTGATTTACATAAATCAACATAAAATTTGTGGAAACTGTTGATAACTTATTCTGAAAGGAGCAAAGCGCCCACAGTATCTATGTTTCCTGCTCCCATAGTTATTAACAAATCATTGTTTTTTTGATTATTTTCAAAATATTTTTTTATTTCTTCAAAGCTTCCCAAATAATGAACATCACAACCCAATTCTTTAAGTTTTAAGGCTAAATCTTTTGAAGATACACTTCCGTCATCCTTCTCTCTAGCTGCATATATATCAGCAAGAAGTACATGATCAGCCACCTTAAGAGCATCAGCAAATTCATCAAGATGTGCCCTGGTTCTTGTATATGTATGAGGTTGAAAAGCCACCCATAAATCACCCTTTTTCATTGCATTTGCCACTTTAAGAGTCGCACTTATCTCAGTTGGATGATGGGCATAATCATCTATTACTGTAGCTCCTTTAGAGGTCATACCCTTGTATTGGAAACGTCTGTCAGCACTATGGCAAAGTCTTAGACCCTGACCTATGGAATCCATATCTATACCAACATAAAGAGCTGCAGCAATAGCAGCAAGAGAATTAAGGGCATTATGCTCTCCTGTTACAGAAAGATTTATCTGTCCCTTATCCTCACCATCAATAGTAAGTTTATATGTTGGCTGTCCAAATTCATTAAGTCTTATCTCAGAAGCCCTATAGTTATTATTCTCTCCCAAACCAAAGGTTATGTAATTAATTGTTCCATTATCTATTCTGTCTTGAACAGCTTCCTTAATAAGGCCAGCATATTTCATGTCACCATTAACTATAAGAGCACCACCATTTACAGTCTTAGTTGCAAATGTAGCGAAGGATTTGGCTACATTATCTATATTACCAAAGAAATCCAGGTGATCATTATCTACATTAAGGATAATACTTGCAAAGGCATGGAACTCGAAATAGCTATTGGTATACTCACAAGCCTCTGTAACAAAATAATCAGAGCTTCCTACCTTAATATTTCCACCTATAGCCTCCAGCATACCTCCTATCGATATAGTAGGATCAACACCGGCATTAAGCATAATATGAGCCATCATGGATGTAGTTGTTGTTTTCCCATGGGTACCAGCTACAGCAACACTATATTTATAATTATCCATTAACTGTCCCAGGAACTCAGCACGGGTAAGAAGAGGTATTCCTCTCTTCTTAACTTCACAAAGCTCTTCATTATCCGCATGAATCGCCGCTGTATATACAACAAAATCTATATTATCAGTAATATTTGAAGCCACCTGGCTAAAAAACACCTTTACTCCTCTTTCTTCAAGTATCTTAGTAACCTCAGACCTACTTACGTCTGAACCTGATACAGCAAATCCTTCTCCCAGAAGTATCTCAGCCAGTCCGCTCATACTGATACCACCAATACCAATAAAATGTGCATGAGCCTTCTTGGAAAAATCAACTTTATACATAGTTATACTCCTTGTTCATTTATCTAATCTAAATCACCAGCAAGTATTTTACTCCAAAATATCAAATGATACAAGAAAAGGTTTAAATGTCACTATCATCAACATAAAACTCTTCATCGGTCTCAAGACGAATTGCCGCAAGCCTTCCATTTTCAAAACAAGCTCCACAATCTATTGAAATCTGGTTAGCTTCCCTGTAAATAAAACCTGGATTTGGATTAGTATTAATAAGCTGGGTAGGGGTATGTCCTGAAATAACAAAGAAATTCTTTCTCTTGGGATAATAATGTATAAAATAATCTCCACGCATCCAGGTGAGCTCATATAAAGAATAGTCATAAATGTCTTTATCGGGATTATAATTACCAAGCCCCGCATGAACCAATAGAAACCTTCTACTTACCCCGTCATTACACTTTACAGTTATATCCTCATATATAGAAAAATCTTTTATAAATTCAACAACCTCTTTCTTGGTATCATCATCTAAAGTATAGAATTCTTTTAAGGTAGTTTCACTTCCATTATATTCCCAGTTACTTATATTATTAATAATATTTCTATCTACATTTTTTATGCTTTCTTCCGTTATTTCCTTACATAAAAATTCAAGGCATTCCAAAGCCATAAGCTCATGATTTCCTATAATGGGAATAATATTAGGCATTTCCATGATTTTAAGTAAGGTCTTTATAGGATTAGGACCTCTATCCAAAACATCTCCAATTATATATAAAGTATCCTCATCCTTAAAATCTATCTTTTCAAGCATGCGTATAAATTTATCATATGATCCATGAATATCTGACATAACATACGTTGACATACTTCTTCCTCCTCTGCCATCTATAAAATATACTATAGCACGAAAAAGCACTAACATTATATTATCTTTCATTTTTTACATTATTTTCAAGCATAAAAAAAACAGCTGTATCAAGTGCTAAATATAGCCTTAATACAGCCGCTTTATTTTTTATATCTTTGTAATTATAATCATAGCTGATCTACTATAGTCCGATTAATTCTTCTAAAGAAGAACAAAGAGAGAATAAGTGATGCTACCTCTGATATCGGGAAAGAAAGCCAAACATAACTCAGCTGCCCAGTAAGGGACAAAAGCCAAGCCACAGGGATAAGGACCACCAGCTGTCTTCCGATTGAAATCACCAAGGTATATTTACTCTTGGCAAAGGCCTGGAACACAGAACCCATAGCTATGCAGGCTCCAGCAACAGGAAATGAAAGACTTATTATTCTTAATGCAGGAACTCCAAGAGCTATCATATTTTCAGATGCATCAAATACCTTAAGAAGATTTCCCGGAATAGACCAGAATAATATGAGCCCAAAAATCATT
This sequence comes from Eubacterium sp., assembly GCA_024696635.1. GTDB lineage: Bacteria > Bacillota > Clostridia > Lachnospirales > Lachnospiraceae > Eubacterium_Q. Next base: position 8,987 of record JAILGP010000194.1, read on the forward strand.
ATAATTATGGCAAGTCTTAGTGAAAATTCCAGAGCCTCCTTAATACGCACCTTCTTTTTAGCCCCATAATTAAAGGCAAGAACTGGAATAAGTCCATTATTAAGACCAAATACCGGCATAAATATAAAGCTTTGAAGCTTAAAGTATGCTCCAAATACAGCAACCGCTGTAGTTGAAAATGTATCTAATATCTTATTCATGAGATAGGTCATTACAGAACCTATAGACATCATAAGCATAGATGGAATTCCAATAACAAATATTTTTTTAATGGTAGAAATGGATGGTTTTAATACCCTTCTTAATGTAAAATTTATTTCTTTATTAAAGCATATATTCAAAACAAAACCAAGAATTGCCGCCAAAGTCTGACCACATACAGTTGCATATGCAGCTCCCTTTATACCCATTTCAGGAAATGTCCCTATACCAAAAATAAGCATAGGATCAAGTATCATATTAATTACCGCACCTGTAACCTGTGAAATCATACTTAGAATTGTACGACCTGTTGACTGCAGAAGCCTCTCAAAAATCATCTGCATAAATACACCCAGAGAAAATACACAGCATATTCTAAGATAAGACGTTCCCATATAAGCTATATCAGAATTGCTTGTCTGTGAATCTATAAAGGGTTTGGCCACAAAAAGACCTATAGGTATAAATATAAGAAAGCTAAGTAAGGAAAGAAATATTCCGTTACACGCCGCCTTATCTGCCAATTTTTGATTTTTCTCCCCAAGAGCCCTAGAAAGAATAGCATTTACACCAACTCCCATACCACTACCAGTTGATATTATTATCATCTGAAGGGGAAATGCAAGTGTTACCGCTGTAAGTGCGTCCTCGCTAAGTCTGGATACAAACATACTATCTACTATATTGTAAAGAGCCTGAACCAGCATAGAAATCATCATCGGTATCGACATTGATACTATCAGACGTTTTACCGGAAGCACTCCCATTTTATTTTCTTTTTCCACCATAATTCTCCTTATACAACTTATAACCTTTATATATCTAACATATATTAAGCTATTAATCAAGAACATGTATGATTTCAAAGAATAACTTCATATTAATAAAAAATCTTTTAAATCTTTACCTTCTTCTTTTTATTCTTCTTTGCTTCGACCTTTTTCAAACAAAAAAAATCGGTGCGACGGGATTCGAACCCACGACCTCTGCGTCCCGAACGCAGCGCTCTACCAAGCTGAGCCACGCACCGATTTTAATACAAAGTATTATATATTAATAACCTGATAATTAATACCACACTTTAGATGTCCTCTGTAGATACACTATCTGACTTTTCTTCATTAAGAAGAGTCTCCAATGTTCTCCATCCAAGAACTGCACACTTTACCCTTGAAGGCATATGCGAAATATCCTGAAGAGAACCAGCTTCTTCAAGCATCTCAAGTTCTTCCTCTGATACCTTTTCTTTAATCATTTTCATAAAGATATCCTTAAGAGCAAGAGCATCCTTTACATTCTTTCCTATAACCAGTTCAAGCATCATATCAGCACTTGCCTGTGATATAGCACAGCCATCTCCATAGAATGCTCCATCTTCAATTATTCCATCATCTGAAACATTAAGCTGAAGAGTTATATCATCTCCACAGGATGGATTCACACCACGAAGTGATTTCTGTGGATTCATCATTTTTACCTTATGCATAGGATGAATATTATGCTCAGTAAGTATTTCATTATAAAATGTTCTGTTCTCCATTTGACACCTCGCTGTATATCATAAAAAATCTTTATTAATCATTATATCCCATCATAGGACGGATTTTAGCTACTACATCAAGAAGCCTCTTAACTTCTTCTTCAGTATTATAGAACATAAGACTTGCCCTAGTTGTAGAAGGAATTCCTATAAAATGATGAAGTGGTTCTGCACAATGATGGCCTGCCCTTACAGCTACATTTGCATCTGCTATTATAGCCGCTATATCATGAGGATGAACACCCTCTACCTTGAAGGTAAGGATTCCATGATGATCTTCAGGCCTTTCTCCTCCAAGAACTATTATATGCGGAATAGCCTTCATTCCTTCTAGTGCCATACGGGTTAATTCAAGCTCGCGCTCTTCAATATTATGTAAACCAATATTTTCTATATAATCTATAGCAGCTGCAAGTCCTATGGCACCTGCTGCATTAACCGTTCCTGCCTCAAACTTATGAGGAAGCTCTGCATATGTTACATCCTCAAGAGTGACATATTCAATCATCTCACCACCTGACTGATATGGTGGCATCTTATTAAGAATTTCCTCTTTTCCATAAAGCACGCCAATTCCCATAGGAGCAAGAAGCTTGTGTCCTGAAAATGCTATAAAATCAACATCTAAATCCTGTACATCTGTTATGCTGTGAGGCACGCTCTGTGCACCATCCGCCACAAAATAGGCCCCCACTTCATGAGCAGCCTTGGCAAATGCCTTTATATCTATTACTCTTCCAAAAATATTGGACATTGCAGTCATAGCAACAATCTTAGTATTATTGCTTAGAAGAGCTTTGAATTTCTCCAGGGAAAAGCTTCCATCCTCTTCACACTCAAGGTACTTAATGCTTGCACCTCTTTTTTCAGCCATAAGTCTCCAAGGAAGCATATTACTATGATGCTCTACCACAGTAGTGATTATCTCATCACCCTCTTCTACACATAAAGCCCCTAAGCTGTTTGCCACAAGGTTCAGGCTTTCGGAAGCATTCCTGGTAAAAATAATTTCCTTTTCAGAGGCAGCGTTGATAAACTTAGCCACCTTTAGTCTTGCAGCCTCATACTTTTCTGTTGCATCAATTGAAAGATCATAAAGACCACGGAAGGGATTAGCATTATGATGATATTCATAATCCATAACAGCTTCTACAACCTGCCTAGGTCTTTGGCTGGTGGCGGAATTATCAAGATAAGCAAGATCAGTACCTTCAAAAAATGGAAAATCTTTCCTTATTTCTTTTACATCAAAATTCATTAATTTTATCCATTCTATTAATTTTTACGAATATAACAAATCCATTATTCAGTTTACATAACCACATATAGCATATTGGCATTTGGAGTTACATTACTAAAAATGCACTATATATTTTGGTTTACATAATTTTATTCATTACCCAGAAGTTCAGCCCTGGTTGCTTCATCAGATATTCGTCCAATTACCGCATCAATTCTTGATTTAGCCATAAGCTCATTAATCTGTTCCTCTGGAATTCCTCTAGCCTGAAGGTAGAATAAGATCTCATCCGAGATTTTACCAATGGAAGCACCATGTGCTCCTTCAACATCCTCTTCAGCACAAAGTATAAGAGGCACCGTATTATTGTGAACTCCAGGATCCATAAGAAGAACATCCTCTCTCTCATCTCCGGTTGCATCCTTACAACCCTTAATGAAATCAATAGTTCCTCTAAATGTCTTCTTTGCCGTGTCACGAAGAACACCACTTACATTTATCTTTGTATCAGTAAGCCTTCCCCTATGTCTTGAAACATAGTTAATATCCAGCTTATCATTACCTTTAACAAGATATCCTGTATCTATATCAAGATAAGACTTATATCCCACAAGGTTACTTGCAAGACCAAGGGATATATCTCCCTGTGATTTCATAACATGAGTAAGCTTAAGTCCACTCTTTTCATCATAATTTCCACCAATGCTATCAACAAAGGTTGAATCATCCTGCAGGTCAAAAATTTCCACCAGTGTCAGACAGGCCTTCTTTCCTGCCATAATTCTTATATCATTTATTGCACTGACAGATTTACCCTTAAAGAATATAACACAGGTCATCTCAGCTTCATCTTCAAGAATAAAGGTTAGTCTTGAAAGGGCTGTTGATGCCTCATCTACATCATTATAATCAACGTTAAGTCTAAGGGCTGTTTGACATTTGTCCCCCTTTTTTACTCTATAGCAATTTGAAATGGCACCACAATCTCTGATAAGATCACCAAGTCCCTCACCCGCTCCCAGCTCCATGTCCAGGAAATCAGGATTCTTGAAATCATGATATTCATTATCTACTTCAATTTCCATAGGAATATCAATAATCTTAGGAGAAACGCCACTTATATAATCATTTAACTCAACCGTCCTATCATTTACCTTGAGCCAGGTCCATGTAGGAATCGGAAGCTTATTTATAGTAATAGTCTTCATTATTTTCCTCTTGATATTATGTTAACCAATAGATCCCTTCATCTCAAGTCTGATGAGATTATTCATCTCAACGGCATATTCAAGCGGAAGTTCCTTAGATACATTATCCGCAAAACCGCTTACTATCATGGCACGTGCATCCTCTTCGGATATACCACGACTCATAAGATAGAATATAGCCTCATCTGAAATTCGTCCAATCTTTGCCTCATGACCAATATCTACATCATCGCATCTTACATCCATAGCAGGAACTGTATCAGAACGTGAATAATCATCTAACATCAGAGATGAACAATCAACCGCTGACTTAGCACCCTTAGCATCAGGGCCTATAACAACTGCACTTCTAAATGTACTGATACCACCACTCTTTGATATAGACTTTGTATTAACAGTAGAAAGTGTACGAGCACCTGTATGAACCACCTTCATTCCTGTATCAAGATTCTGTCCCTCACCGGCAAATGTGATTCCTGTAAACTCTACTTTAGAATCATCACCTTTAAGAATTGTCATAGGATAAAGATAAGATGTATGTGATCCAAATGAACCTGAAACCCATTCCATCTTACCACCCTCTTCTACAGTTGCTCTCTTGGTATTAAGATTATACATATTCTTAGACCAGTTCTCTATTGTTGAATAGCGAAGTCTTGCATTCTTTCCAACAAAGAGTTCAACAGCTCCTGCATGAAGATTAGCCACGTTATATTTAGGTGCAGAACATCCTTCTATAAAATGAAGGTCCGCTCCCTCGTCTACAATAATAAGTGTATGTTCAAACTGACCTGCTCCAGGTGCATTTAATCTGAAATAAGACTGAAGAGGAATCTCTACAGTGACACCAGGTGGAACATACACAAAACTTCCACCTGACCATACAGCACCATGTAGAGCTGCAAACTTATGATCCTGTGGAGTAATCAGTTTCATAAAATGATCCTGAATCATCTGACCATACTGACCATGCATAGCTGATTCAAGGTCAGTATATATAACACCCTGAGCTGCCACTTCCTCACGAACGTTATGATAAACCAGCTCTGAGTCATACTGAGCACCTACACCTGCAAGAGACTCACGCTCCGCCTGGGGAATTCCAAGACGCTCAAATGTATCCTTGATTTCCTGAGGAACTTCATCCCAGGTGGCACTCATTTTATTGTCTTTAGGCTTAATATAGGTTACTATTTCATCCATATGAAGGCCATCAATTGGAGGCCCCCATTCTTTCATTTCCATTCTATTAAATATTTCGAGTGACTTAAGACGAAGCTCCAGCATCCACTCAGGGTCATTCTTTTCCTTAGAAATCTGTTTAACGATTTCAGGAGTAAGACCCTCAGCAACCTTATAGACATCCTTCTCTTCATTTCGGAAGTCATACAGGCTTCTGTCTACGTCCTCTACGTATGTCTTTTCCTTATCTGCCATCTTTATATCCTTTATCTATTCATATATAATTGCATCGGTATCACAACCCGGGACTTTCCTTTAAAATATATAAGATATACGAATATATATTCAGAAATCCCTTTTCTTACAGATAACTCTCAAATCCCTCTGCATTAATCTTGTCAACAAGAGAAGCATCACCTGTCTCAACAATCTTTCCATCAACAAGAATGTGAGTAAAGTCGACCTTAAGAGCTTCCAGAATACGTGTGCTATGTGTGATGATAATAAGTGCACCATCTCCACTTTCATGGAAAGCCTTAACACCATCAGAAACTGTTCTTACAGCATCAACATCAAGACCTGAATCTGTCTCATCAAGTATTGCAAGATCTGGCTTCATCATAAGCATCTGAAGAATCTCAGCCTTTTTCTTCTCACCACCTGAAAAGCCCACATTAAGATCACGGTCAGCATAGGACTTATCCATATTCAGAAGAGCCATCTGCTTCTCAAGTGATTTACGAAAATCCCATAAACGAGCTCTAGTTCCAGTTTTTGTATCAACTGCATTTCTAATAAAATTAGATAGTGATATTCCAGGAACCTCTATTGGGTTCTGAAATGAAAGATATAGTCCAGCTTTAGCTCTGTCAGAAGTATTTTCTTCAGTAATATCCTCTCCTTTAAAGAGAATAGAACCTTCTCCTACTTCATAATTTGGACTACCCATTATTGCATAACCAAGCGTAGATTTACCTGCTCCGTTTGGTCCCATAATAACATGTGTTTCTCCACGGTTAACTTGAAGACTTATACCATGAAGTATCTCTGTCTCTGCAACACTAACATGCAGATTCTTAACATTTAATAAATCAGACATTTCTTTCCTCCTGAAATTCTGGTTAAAGTATAATTATAACAGTGCCTGCCAAGTATATAAAATCAATAGAAAACGTAATAATTCAGACACTTGTCCTATTATACTTGCAAAGTTTAATAAAATCAAGTAGTGTCAAGCCCCCAAAACTTATTAAATAACAGAAGTTTGCCATTATTTTTCAGCACTATCAACAATAAAAAAGATGCCCGATATTTTTACCAGGCATCTTAGTAATCATTTTATCTTCTTATAAAATAATAAACAGATATATCACTTTAGTTATCAAAATAATATATTACATTAATTCGTTCTTTTCTTTCCTTGGAAGAAAAGGGCTACTGTTCCCGGGCCAGTATGACTCGCTATAGTACATCCTATATCGAACCTCTCAATCTTACCCTTTAATTGTGGGAATATTTCCTCAATAAGACTTTGAACCTGGTTTCCAAGCTCCTCATCAGTGTCAGACATAAATACTTTTCCACTGTATTTAAATCCATCATCACAATCTTCTATCATTTTTTCAACAATACGCTTTACTACTTTTTTCTTAGTTCTTATTTTCTCTCTAGGAATAAGGCGTCCCTCAAAATCCACATTTAAAAGAGGACAGATATTGAGAACCTGACCAACTGTTCCTGCAGTCTTAGAAATACGTCCGCCCTTTATATAGAAGGAAAGGTCTGTAGAGAAAAACCAATGAATAACATTTAGCTTATAATCTTCTATCCACTTTGCAAGCTCATCAACAGAAAGTCCCTGATCTCTCTTATCTGCTGCCAGTTCCATAAGAAGACCATATCCAGAAGATGCTGCCAGAGAATCAATAATAAATATTTTTCTATCTGGAAACTCCTCCTTCATTATCTCCGCCGCCTGACAGGCACTATTATATGTACCTGATATTCCAGATGATAAAGATACATGAATAAGGTCCTTTCCAGCTTCAAGGAAAGGTCTGAAATAATCAGAATATTCACCTATACTAACCATAGAGGTTTTACAATCCACTCCATTTTGCATCTTTCTAACCAATTCCCTAGGACTGATTGTTATACCCATATCATCCTTGGTATTCTTTCCATCGACTATAATGTTAAAGTTTACATAATGTAAATCTCTTTTCTTCATCCACTCTGGTGTAAGATCACAGGATGCTGAACAACTTAGAATATAATCACTCATTTTACAACTCCTTTTAAAACTTTATACTAATTCTTTAAGATATTTTTTATTTGTATACATTTCCTCATCTGCTTTTTCAAAGACATCAGACAAACAGGTATCTACTCCAGATATATATTCCGACATACCACTAGCTAAGACTACCATACCATCTTCTTTATTAATCTCAACCTGAGTCCTAAGTTCCTGAAGCAATGCTCTTCTGTTATCATAGTCATCGCCTCGCATAAGTGCGACAAATTCATCCCCTCCTATACGATATACCGGGCTATGTTTAAATACCTTACATACCATCATACAGGCTTCACGGATATATTCATCTCCAACCTTATGACCCTTGGTATCATTTATTCTCTTAAGATTATTTACGTCACATACAACAACTGCAAATTCTACGTCCTGGCCATCAATGATCTGCTGATTGATTTCCTTCTCCGTTATATTATAGGCATTCTTATTCTTAACACCCGTGAGAGAATCTCTATTGGCCATGGTCATAACATTTTCCAGCTTATACTTCAGTTCTTCCTCACGCTTCATACTATCATTTATATTAACAACTCCTAGAATAACATGCCTCTCATCATCCTTTACTCTGATGGCACGAAGCTCAACATATTCAGGACTACCATTCATAACAAGTCTATAGGTTGCATTTACTCTATGAGAAGTATCAAGCACACTTTCAAAGTTTTCCTTCTTCATAAGCTGTACCATCATAGGATAATCATCTACATATATATCCCTAGCCATATTCTTCTGAGTATCTTCAAAGAAATCCTGACCATGCTGACCTATGTCCAAAGTTGAATATTCCTTACTGGAACTGAATTCATCATATTCATTTGTCTTCATATCTATATAATAAAGAACCTCATAGTTAACAGCCAGAGCATCAGCAACCCTTGTAAAGAGAAGACTCTTACGCATCATTTCCTTTGCATTCATTCTCTCTCTAGTTTCAGCATCCACATTTCTAGTTCCAATTATTACATAACGAGCATCCTCTCCTCTTCCTTCCGTAACCTTCAGATTATAATAAACAACCTGGCCATCAAAAACCAACCTATAGTCAAGATGGATAACCTCATTCTTTTTATAAGCTTCAAAAAGTCTTTCTTTATTAATTACACTGGCAAATTTTTCCTGATCCTTTTCATAAACCATTTTTCTGGTATTAATCTTGGCATCAGCGTAAAAATCTTTACCCGAAGATAAAACATCAAGACCTTCATAAGGAGTTAATTTAGATGTTTCAAGGGAATTTATTTTCATGGCGTATTCTACGTAGCTATCATCATCCATATTTACGTAATATACACTATCATAGTCAGCAGCAAGGGAATTAGCTATTCTGGAAAATGTTATTTGTTCCTTTGCATCTTCCTCATATTTTAAGCTTCGTCTATGATTTAAAATATAGATATATAGAATTGCAATAAGCATAAGAATAAAAGACACAATAAAAAGTGTCACACTCTTAGACTCCTGGTCTGACACCATTTTTTTGATTGCTGCCATCTGAAGTATAGCACTGATAATCACTATACTTATTTCAATAGCATAATGAACTATTTTAAACTTTTTGTCCCCCATCTTTATACCCTCTCATCATATAAAACATATTTTATTATAACATATTTATAAATCCGGATAAACCCATAAATAAATAAACCCCCGATAAAGCAGTAACTTTACCGGGGGTTTGATTAAAAATTTTAACCTTAATTATTATCTAGAATTTCTCTTTTTTATAATAATTATAGATATAACCGCAAGCAGTGCAATTATGCACAATATAACAATAAGTGCTATTGGTGCCGAATCGCCTGTACTTACTGATGTTGCAGGTGTCGGATTAGTTGTTGTTGTATTTTTGCTAACTTCTGCTGAAGGTGTCGTCGATTTAGGAGTTGACTCCTGATTACTTTCCTGTTTTTGTGTTTCTTTTGGTGTCTCTTTTGGCGTCTCTTTTGATGTCTCTTTTGATGTCTCTTCTTTAGTTTCTTCTTTCTCAGGAGTAACCTCTTTAATCTTCTTATCAGTCATGGTAACAGATATAATATCTGCCCCCTCTGCTCCAGCTGTACTTTCAACAGTAAATGATATAGCCTCTGCCTTTTCATAACCTGATGGGGCCTCAGTTTCTACGAGCTTATAATTCTTTCCTGATATAAGAATCCCCTTTATCACATGGGCTTCATCAGTTGATGTCCAGGCTTCAATTACATTTCCAGCTTCATCTCTAACCTCAAGCTTTGCACCGGCAAGTCCCTTTCCAGTTTCATCAACCTTAAGGAAGCTTGCCTCAACCATAGGTTCAAGCCATGTAAAGTTACCATTTTCATCATACTTTATAGTACCATTACCGTCGTCTGTGAACTTAACCGTAATCTTGCCATTAGAATTCTTGGTAAAGGATAAAGAAATCGGATTAGATGATACATAGAATCCATCAGGTGCCACAAGCTCCTTAATGGTGTATTCAACATCTATCTTTACACCTTCAAATCTTATCTTACCATCTTTATCAGTAATATTTTCAGCAATCTTTTTAAGCTCTCCATTTTCATTCTTAAAGAGTCCATAGGTTGAACCTTCAAGAGGCTGGTCAGGATCTGACAGATTAACCTTGGTAAACTCAATATCAGTTCTTTCGCTATCATTTATAAGAAGGTTTCCATCAACCAACTGCCCATCTTCATCCTTAAGTCCAAGATACTGGCCTTTGTAATCCACTTCAGCCAAATAAGTCTTTTCATCAAGAAGGAAACCATCAAGTGTGTCACTTTCCTTAATTATATAGATTCCTGCATCCAGGTTTTCAAATGCTACTATACCATTTTCATTTGTCTTTTTAGATATAGGACCAAAGCTTGCATTACCCTTCTTTGTAAGAGTAAACTCTACGCCTTCAAGAATTTCAGTATCTCCAGCCTTATCTCCACACTCTTCGTATACAAGACCTCTCTTGTTTACTACTACTGTACCCTGTGGCCAGTCTTCAACAAGAAGTACTCCAGCAGAGTTTGTGCTAGTTGTGGTTTTATCTCCATCCAGACTTCCATCTTCATTTAATGTAAACGTAGTATCTGTTGTGAGCTGATATCCGGAAGGAGCAACTGTTTCTCTAAGGGTATATGTTACACCAGTCTTAAGTCCTGTAATTTCCTTAGGCTGATCACCTGATACCCATTCAATAGCATTTCCATTCTTATCAACTACAATGTTACCATTTTCATCCAATATCTGAATTGTAGCTCCTGGAAGCTCTATATCATTTGTAATATCAACCTTAGAAATCTTAATAATTGTTTCTTTATTAATAAACTCAGCCTTAGATTCTTCCTTGGCAATAGTTCCCTCATGGCCTGTCCTGCTTGTAACAAAACCACTATCATTTACTTCTGTAACCCTATAGTCTATTCCACATGGGATACCATTTGCTATCTTTGAATCACCATCTTTAAGGGTAAAGCTTGCCTTTCCATCTGTAAATGTCATGTCACCATAATCACCATTAATGGTCTTATCTGATAATTCTACTTCAAAGTTGAACAGAAGATTCTTATCACCATCAAATGAAGATTCAAGTGTCTTACTTACCCTGAGATCACCAATTGCCGTATTAATAAATTCAGCTTTTGGTATCTGTCTTTCTATAGTTCCATTTGTATTTACTGATGAAGTATCAAAGCCTGCATTTGCAGATTCAGTAACCTCATATGTAATTCCAGAAGGAATACCACTTGCAGTTTGAGAAGCACCATCCTTTAAGGTAAAGTCTGCAATACCATTTACAAATGTCATATCTCCGTAGGTTCCATTTATGGTATCATCTGAAAGCTTAACCTGGAATGTAAATTCAATATCCTTATCCGCTGCATATGGGCTGTTAACGGTCTTTCGAACCTCAAGGCCACCAACTGAAGTATTTGTAAATTCCGCTACCGCCACATTCTTTCCAATACTTCCACTATCTCCAGTCTTACTTGTTATGAAATCACTATCAACAGTTTCTGTAACTTTATAGGTAAGTCCAAGAGCAAGTCCTGATGCAGTTTTCTCCTGTCCGCCCTTAAGTTTAAAGCTTGCAACTCCATTAATAAATTCCATATCGCCATAAGTAGCATTTATAGTTTTATCAGAAAGCTCTACTTTAAATTCAAACTCGCGGTCCGAATCAGCCTGGTATGTGGAATCAAGTTTCTTTCTTACTACTAATCCACCTATTGCTGCATTTACAAATTCTGCTTCTGCTACAGTATGACTGATTGTTCCACTATCTCCAGTGCTTGTAGTCTGGAATTCGGGATCTAATGGTTCTTCAACTTTATACTTTGTTCCAAGTGGAATTCCGCTAGCGGTTTTGGAATCACCATCACTAAGTTTAAAGCTTGCAACTCCGGAAGTGAATGTCATATCTCCATAGGTTCCGGTAAAACTTGTATCAGTCTTATCATTGTCATCCAGAATATTTACCTTAAATTCAAATTTCCTAGTCTTATCTGTTGACTCTGTGCTTACTACAATCTTTCCTACCTTCAGATCACCTATCGCTGTATTAATAAACGCGGCTTCTGATAAAGTCTCACTGATTGTTCCCTCATCTCCAGTACTTGTAGTCTTAAAATCAGGATTAGCTGTTTCTTCAACTTTGTAAGTTATTCCTATTGGAAGTCCACTAGCTACCTTAACATCTCCATCCTTGAGTTTAAGAGTCGTTTCTCCATTAGCAAATGTCATATGGCCATAAGTTCCAGAAATAGATTTATCAGAAAGACTTACCTTAAATTCAAATTCCTTTGTCTTATCAGCATTATCTGTACTTACTACAGTCTTTGAAAGCTTAAGTCCACTTGTCTTTCTTGTATTAGTAAAGCTTGCCTGACTAGCTGTTTCTGTTATTGTTCCTGTATCATTTGTCTTATCTGTAACAAAATTATCATTTGCAGCTTCTGTTACTGTAAATCCTACTGTTGTTGGAAGTCCTTCAGCTGTCTTATCTTCTCCGCCCTTGAGATTAAACGTTGCTACTCCACTTGCGAAGGTCATATCACCATAGGTTCCAGTAATACTTGTATCATCTAGTGTAACTGTAAATTCAAATTCCTGATCGGCATCTGCTGCAAGGTCTGAAACAAGAATCTTGGATACCTTTAAGTCTCCTGTCTTTCTTGTATTAGTAAAGCTTGCCTGACTAGCTGTTTCTGTTATTGTTCCTGTATCACCAGTCTTGCTGCTTAATTCAAATCCAGTTACTTCAGCTTCTGTTACTGTATATCCTACTGTAGTTGGAAGTCCTTCAGCTGTCTTAGCTTCTCCGCCCTTG